>LGER01000083.1 GCA_001507915.1 Desulfonauticus sp. 38_4375
TCTTTATTTCCTCCCAACTCCACATATTTATCAGTAAGCCAATCATCATCTCCAAAAACAAGGATGCGAGTTTCTTTTTTCCTCTCCTTTTTATCCTTTTCCTCAACCCACACTGCCAGGTTTAAAGGACCTCGTACATCCTGACCCTCATCAAACTGGGCTTCACCTTTTTTAAGGCGCTTTAAATCTGTTTCCAGCCAGGCGCCTTCACTGCTTTTAATCAAAGGAGAGGCCTTGCCCTTGCCTGCCTTTATTTCCAAAGCCAAAGCAGTGGGAAATACAGTCATAAAATTAAAATCCTCAGTAATGGGATGATAGGGATAATCCTGCCCCACTGCAGCCATAAAACTTCCTAAAACCAGCTTACCTACCGGGTCCAAAACAAATCCCTGTTTAAGTTGTACTCCCAGCTCACTTTCCAGCCAACCCCAGAGATTGTTTTTTTCTTCAGCCATAAGAGCTACCAGCAGTCTACCACCCTGTTCAAGATACTCCTTAAGTATGGAAAGCTCTGATTCCAGAAAATCCTTTTTTGCTCCTACAATAAGCAAAATTAAGGCATCTTCCGGAACCTTACCAGCCTTTACCAAACTGATTTCCTCTACCTTAAGTCCCTGCTCATTTAAAATCTTTTTAAGCTTGCTTAAACTTCTATCACCTCCAGCAAACAAGCTGGCTTCTCCATGTCCACTTACTATATATATCTTACCCTTTTCTTCACTACTTAATCGCATTAAAGCATTGCTTAGCTTTTCTTCATCGGGTAAAAATAACTTCTCCTTTTTATTTTTAAACTTTACAATTACCTCTCCAGATTGATGTATTTCATATTCTTTGGCCAGTCCAGGTGCTCTATCCGGGTCTATAAATTCATAATTAAAAAGTTTATTTTCTTTAGCATATAAACGCAAAAGATCTTCTAGTTGTTTTTTACCTCTCTCTCCTGGTCGATAAAAACAAAGTACATCCACCTTTTCTTTTATACTTTTTAGCAAATCTTGACTGGACTTACTTAAGGAATAGCGTTTATTTTTGGTTAAATCCATTTGCCAATCTATTTTTTTTACTAAAACATTGATACCTACCAATATAAAAAGTCCAAGCAAAACAGTTAATAGTAATTGACCTTTATTTTTCATCTTCATCTTAAGCTCTCCACCTCTGGTTTTCTATGCTTAGAAAAGTTAATCCCAGAAAGGCCACAATAAAAGAAAAAAAGTAAATCAAATCCACTCCAGTAAGAACTCCTTTGGCAAAGGACTCAAAATGGGAAAGCAAAGAAAGGCCTTCTATCCAGCTTTGATAGGTTTTAGGCAATACATCCTTAATCCAGGCCAAAAGCCATAAAATAAGTAAAGCTCCAAAACTCAAGGATGCAGCCACGATTTGATTCTCAGTTAAAGAAGATAAAAATAAGCCCAAAGCTACAAAGCTACAACTAAGTAAAAACAAGCCCAAATAACCACTCAAAGTACTTAAAACCTCTGGCTCAGAATAAATAAATAACAACAAAGGTCCACAAGCACTTAAAACTAGGGCCAGCAATAAAAACACTGCCACACTAAAGAACTTGGCCACAACCACTTCCCATTCCTTTACTGGATAACTTAAAAGCAACTCAAATGTACCTAACTTTTTCTCTTCACTAAAAGAACGCATGGTAATTAAAGGAATAAAGAAAAGTAAAATAATGCCTGAGTTTTGGAGATAAGGACGAATAATCCATTCCTGGGGAGTAAAATTTTCTATGCCTGAAAGTTGCATAGCCTGTAAACTAAAAAGCTGGTACTGACTGACCAAACTAACAAAAAAATAGCCACTTAAAAAAAGAAAAGAACTTAAAATAATATAAGCCAGTGGAGAACGAAACAAAATAATTAAATCCTTTTTCGCCAAAGTTAGTGCTCTCATTTCTGCTCTCCCTTATAAACAAGATTAACAAATATTTCTTCCAAGCTGGAACGTTTGGGCCTAAATTCTAAGACCTTACCTCCATAACTGGCCACCAAGTCAGCCACTACAAACCTTATATCTTCTTTATTTTGGGCCTTAAACTCCAAATGAACTTCCTTTTCTGTTCTATCTTCTGCAGTTATTCTTACGACCTTTTCTAAATCTGCCCTTAGTTCACTTTTATAAGAAGAACTCTCCAGACTTAAAAAGTACCTTTCTGTACCTTCTTTAATCAGGTCTTCTAAGCTAGCTTCAGTTAAAATCCTTCCCTGGTTAATGATAATGACCCGTTTGCAAATAAGTTCTACTTCAGACAAAATATGCGTACTTAATAAAATGGTCTTTTCTTTTCCCAGTTCTCGAATCAACTCTCTAATTTCTCTTACCTGGGTAGGGTCTAAACCTACTGTAGGTTCATCCAGGATAATCAACTTGGGATTTCCTATTAAAGCCTGGGCCAATCCTACTCGCTGGCGATAGCCTTTACTCAAGTGACGAATAAGTTTTTTCTCCACCTCTTTTAAGCCACAGCGTTCCATAACCCTATCCACTTCTTTTTGAGGCTCAGCCGCCTGTTTTAGCTCTGCTACCCATTTCAAGTACTCTCTAACGCGTAGCTCCAGATAAAGAGGATTGGTCTCTGGCAGATAACCCAGGTTTTCCCGTAAAAAAAGGGGAGACTTACTTACTTCTTTGCCCAGAAAACGTACACTTCCTGAAGAGGGAGTTAGATAACCTGTTAAAATCCGCATGGTGCTGGATTTACCAGCTCCATTAGGGCCTAAAAATCCCAAAATTTCTCCCTGTTCCAGTTTAAAATTTAAATCAAAAAGGACCTGGTATTTGTTGTAGAAAAGATTGACATTTCTCACTTCCAGCATGCATCTGCTCCTTGGAAAGTTGGAATTGGGGTTAAGAGGAACTGAAAATAAATATGATTAAAAAACAACTATAAATTCAGATTCTTACTTGTCAAGAAGATTACTTGACGGATAGATAACTCTTTTTTAGTTGTAACCTTTTAAGTAAGTACTATGAGCCGATTACGCAAACTTCACTATTCCCAAAAAAGGGTCCTGGGACTGTGTGGAAAGCTTATGCAAAGCCAGAAAATGCTTTTTCCCGGGGCCAAAATAGGTATAGCCCTGTCTGGTGGTGTAGATTCCTGGACCCTGGTTCAAACCCTTATCTTGCGCCAAAAAATCGTTCCCTTTTCCTTTGACCTGATGATTTTACATTTAAACCCTGGCTTTAATTCCAGGAGCCACGAGCCCCTTTTACAGTGGTTAAAAACCAATCCAGTCCCTGCCCATGTAGAAATAGGAGACTTTGGCCTGCAAGCTCATTCAGATAAAAACCAAAAAAAATCCCCCTGTTTTTTGTGTGCCTGGCAGAGAAGAAAGCGTTTATTTGAGCTCTGTGCTCAATATAATCTTACTCATCTGGCCTTTGGACATACTCTGGATGACTTAACCACCAATTTTTTCATGAACCTGATTCAAAATGGAAGAGTAGATGGACTTTCTCCCAAAGAACCCTTTTTTCAGGGAAAGTTAATAGTTATAAGACCCCTTTTAGCTGTGGACAAAAAAACCATTGTTGAAGCAGCTAAACGCTGGTCTCTTCCTGTATGGAAAAATGACTGTCCTTCAGCCAACAACACCAAACGGACTTATTACCAGGATTTAATCGCCCAAATTGCCCCTAATTCTAGACTTTACAAAAATATTGTCCAGGGTATAAGGCGGTGGCAAGTTGACTTTTAATAACTACTTGTCTATAAACTAAAAAATAAGGTCAAAGCCATGTTTAAATCCAAATATGAAATTCTAATTTTTAAAAGCTCTCAAGGTTTAAGTAAAAAAATCTGCATAAGTAAAAGAAGTGCTTTCTTTTTAAGTTTTCTTATTATTGCTGCCCTAAGCCTTAATGTCTATTTTGCCTATCGCTCCCTTAATTACTTTTACCTCCAAAAACGCTATGCTCAAACAGTGGCCAAACTGGAAAAACAAAATGTCCAGTTGCTTAATCTGGCTCAAAAAATAAAAAAATTAGAAGCAGATGTAATTCGCATGAGCGAACTGGATAGAAAACTAAGAGTAATGATGAATGTGGAAAATGACGGCAACATGATGCAAGCCATAGGAGGAACTCCAGAAAGTTCTTTTACCTTTGACCATATACCTGCCTATAGACAGGAAGCCCTGGCTCGTAAAATGCACAACTTCTTGGAGCAACTATCCACTCAAAGCAAACTGGAAAGCATTCGGCAAAAAGAACTTTTAGAATTGGTGCAGGATAAACAACAAATTTTGGCCAGCACTCCTTCTATCTGGCCCACTCAGGGCTGGATTTCTTCAGAATTTGGCTATCGTATTTCTCCTTTTACCGGGCAAAGAGAGTTCCACAAAGGTTTAGATATATCTGGACCAGAAGGTACGCCGATTATTGCTCCTGCTGAAGGTGTAGCCATTTTTACAGGTAAAAATGGTGCCTATGGATTGTCCTTAGTACTGGATCACGGCAATGGCATCACCACCCGTTATGCCCACTTATTAAAGATAGTTATAAAAAATGGAGAAAAGGTTAAACGAGGAGAGATTATAGCCTATATGGGTAATACTGGCCGTTCCACTGGTCCTCATCTTCACTACGAAGTACGCCTAAACGGAGTACCTGTAAATCCCTTGCGTTATATTTTAAATTAAAACCACTGGTCCACATTTTGCTAATTCCTAAATGTGGACCTTTTCAACTTTAATTCTCAAATTTTTTTCAGTTTCTTACTTACCCTTTTTAGGGTAAGTATTATCATCTTTTTTCTACCCTTTTTTGGTGCAGGGACCATTCCCGCTAGGGTCAAAGCCTTAATTGCCCTTATCTTAAGTTTTTTCCTCTGGCCCTACCTTAAATTCCCAGGCACTTACTTTCCTGCACATCCCTTTGATATTTTTCTAATTTTATTAGGTGAGAGCATTTTAGGACTCACCCTGGGGCTGGCTGTGCGTTTCCTATTTGCTGCCATTCAAACAGGAGGACAACTTATTGGCTTTCAAATGGGTTTTGCCATGATCAATGTGGTGGATCCAGTTACTGGCGTATCTGAAGCTGTAACTGCCCATTTCCTCTATATGGTTTCTATCCTCACCTTTTTAAGTTTAAATGGGCATCTTATGTTACTTAAAGGGCTTGCTGACAGTTTCAAACTGGTTCCTCCTGGAAGTATTTTTTTAGCACCTGAGTTAGTAGACAACATTCTCATCTTTTCCAGTCAAATTTTTGTCCTTGCCATCAAAATTGCGGCGCCGGTAATGGCTGCCCTTTTCCTGGTAGATCTGGCCCTGGCCCTTATTTCCAGAGCAGCTCCTCAAATGAACGTACTTTTTGTAGGCTTTCCCTTGAAAATCGCTGTTGGCTTTATCTTTTTAGCTTTTATCTTTGAATTTATGGTTCTCTACATGCAGGGATTTTTAAGTGATTTAGGTAAATATTTTTTCTACATTCTAAAGGGAATCTAAAATGCCTCAAAAAGATCCTTCTCGTACGGAAAAAGCAACCCCGAAACGCAGAAAAAAAGCCAGAGATGAAGGTAATGTCCCGCGCAGTACAGAATTGGGCAAAGCGGTATCCATTTTGGCTGGGGTGCTCATCTTAAGATTTTTAATTGAATTTCTAGATAAGAATATACGAGAAACCTACCTTTATTTTTTAAGGCAAAGTTTTTCTTTAGAATTAACCAGGGAAAACGTATATCACATCTTCCTATATTCCTCCAAACAAATTGGCCTTATGGTCTTACCCATAATGTTTTTTGTTTTTCTCATCTCTTTACTTGTAACCAGAGCCCAGGTGGGTTCACTCTGG
>LGER01000017.1 GCA_001507915.1 Desulfonauticus sp. 38_4375
TTTAGTTAATTGTTTGTCTTTGGTCAAGAAAGGATAGCTTCCATTCTGGGTTAAAAGAAAAAATTATTTCCCTAAAATTCCTTTAGGGCGAATTAAAAGTATAAGAATGAGGATAGTAAAGGCAAAACCGTCTTTAAAGCCCGAAGAAATATAAGCTGCTCCTAAGTTTTCAGCTATTCCTAAAATCAAGCCACCAACCACAGCGCCAAACACCGAGCCAGTACCTCCTAAAACAGCAGCGCAAAAACCTTTAAGACCAGGCAATATCCCCATATAAGGATAGGTAGCGTTATAATAAGCAGCCATTAAGATACCTCCCAGGCCACTTAAAAGTCCACTTAAAAGAAAGGCTTGAGAAACACAAAAATTAGGCGTTATTCCAATAATAAGAGCAGCTTCTTTGTCCATGGATACAGCCTGTAATCCTTTTCCCCATTTGGAAAAGTTGAGATACCACCATAAAAAAAAGACCATTAGTAAAGCAGAACAGATAACTATGCCCTGCAGGGCAGAAAGTTTTATAAACCCCAATTGAAAAATTTTTTGAGGTAGTAAAAAGGGAAAAGGTTTAGTTTCTGGTCCAAAAAAAAGTAGGGCCGAGGTTTGTAAAAATATGGATAAACCAATAGCTGCAAGCATGGGAATAAGAGGATTTTTTTCAGATAGGGGCCTGAAAACAAACTTTTCCATAGATAAAGAAATTAATCCAGCCAGGAGCATTCCCAGTAGGACTGCTCCTGGCCAGGATAAATGCAATAAAGTAGCGCCAATCCATAACCCAAAAGCTCCGGCCATGAAAAGTTCACCTTGAGCTAAATTGATTAAGCCCAGGACTCCATAAATAAGAGCATAACCCAGAGCCACTAGAGCATAGGCTGAGCCACTAACCAAGCCATTAACTACCTGTTGCCAAAACATGGTGTTAATTAATTTTTACGTATTTACCGTTTTTGACCTGAAAAAGATATATTCCACCTTTTTGTACGTCTCCATTGGTATCAAAACTTAAATTTCCTGTAACTCCAGGAAAGTTTTTCAAATTAGTCAGAAAATCCTTTATTTTAGTACCTGTTGTAGCTCCCTGCTTAAAAGCTTCTAAAAGCATATTAGTGGCATCATAGGTTAGAGCTGCAAACATGATATTATTGGGGGCATCTGGATTGTTTTTAAGCATTTGAGTATAGGCCTGCACAAACTTTTTATTATCTTCAGTAGAGTAGTCTTGATTATATTCTCCTGCTACCAAATGTCCTTCAGCAGCATCCTTAGCCAGTTCTATATACTGAGGCGCTATATCTCCAAAGCCACCTACGCTAAGACCAGTAAGTCCCATTTGTCTGGCTTGAGCAATAAGAGGTGCTGTTTCTTGAAGGTATCCAGGAATGAATAAAATATCGGGATTTAAAGGTACTAACTTGGTAAGTTGAGCCTGAAAATCCTTGTCTCCTCTTTGAAAAGCTTCTATAGCTACAGGTTTAATCCCTTTTTCTTCTAAATATTTGAGAAAAAGATTCTTAGAACCTTTACCATAAGGTTCATTGCTGTAAATGATAGCTATACTTGGGTTGGGCTTGTTTACCAATTCCAAAGCCTTATTTACCAGGGCCTTGGCTTGTAAATCTATCCTACTACAAACCCTAAAAATATACTCTCCAGCAGAGCTTATTTTGGGAGAAGTTCCTGTAGGAGTTAAAAGTACTACTTTATTCCTTTCACAAATAGGTGCTACTGCCAGCACATTACCGCTCATCATAGGTCCAATTATAGCCTGAACTTTGTCTACAGAAATTAGTTTCTGGGCTGCATTTACTGCAGTAGTAGAATCATCTTTACTGTCATAATAAATCACTTCTACTTTTTTACCATTTATTCCACCATTTTCATTTATCTTTTTTACAGCTATTTCTATACCATACTTGGCAGGTATACCATCAGAAGCACCTTTAGATAGCCTTAAAATAGCTCCTATTTTATAATTGTTATTTTCTTGCTTTGATTTTTCTGAACAGGAAATAACAAAAAAAGATAACATTAAAATAAAAATAAGATATTTTCTCATTGTAAACACCTCCCCTCTTAAAAAAATTATAATTTATACAACTCTTCTCCACTTAAGATCTTGATATTATTTTTCTGTAAAATCTCTATGGCTTCATCTGTTCTATCAAATCTAAAAATAAGCACTGCATTTTTACCACTTTGCTGTACAAAAGCATACATATATTCTACATTCACCCCTGCATCTCCCAAAATAGTTAAAATGCGATTTAAACCTCCTGGCTTATCATCTACTTCTACTGCTACTACATTGGTTTTACCTACAGTAAACCCATTTTCCTTTAGAGCTTTTTTGGCTTTATCCTGGTCGGTAACAATAAGCCTTAAAATTCCAAAGTCAGAAGTATCAGCTAAAGATAGAGCTCTAATATTGATATTTGCCTCAGCCAAAATTCTGGTAACTTCTTTTAAGCGTCCAGCTCTATTTTCTAAAAATACAGAAATTTGTTCTACTTTCATAATTGTCCTCCTAGTTTTGTTTGCGTAGGTCAATAACCCTTTTGGCCTTACCTTCAGACCTGGCTATACTTCTGGGTTCTACCAGTTTTACCTTGGCACTTACTCCTAAAAATTCTTTAATGTTTCGCATTAATTTATTTTCCAGTCTTTGCAAGTGCTTAATTTCATCAGAAAAGAGCTTCTCATCTATTTCCACCTGAACTTCTAAGATATCCAGGGCGTTTTCTCGCTTAACTATAATTTGATAGTGAGGAGCAAGACCTTCTGTTTCCAATAAAATCGCTTCAATTTGAGAGGGGAATACATTTACTCCACGGATAATGAGCATATCATCACTTCTACCTTTTAGCCTTTCGATACGGTAATGAGTTCGACCACACTTACAAGGAATGGGAATGATAGAGGTGATGTCCCTAGTCCTATAACGAATCAAAGGTTGGGCGTCTTTGGTCAAAGTGGTTATGACCAATTCTCCTGTTTCTCCTAAAGGTAGTTGCTCTCCAGTACTAGGGTCAATAATTTCTACCAGGAAGTGGTCTTCCCAGATATGAAGCCCCTGTTGAGCAGTTTCACATTCTATGGCCACTCCTGGACCTAAGATTTCAGATAAGCCGTAAATATCCAGGGCTTTGATATTGAATTTTTTCTGGATGTCTAAACGCATTTCTTCCGTCCAGGGCTCTGCTCCAAAAATTCCCAACCGTAATTTTAGTTCTTTTACCTCAATACCCTGGGCAATGGCGGTTTCATAAAGATAAAGGCTATAAGACGAGGTACAGCAAAGAACAGTAGAGCCAAAGTCTTTCATGAGCATAACCTGTCTTTTAGTTGCTCCCCCAGATACAGGAACAATGGTTGCTCCCAACATTTCCGCTCCATAATGAACCCCCAAGCCACCAGTAAAAAGACCATAACCATAGGCATTGTGAACCACATCCCCTCTAGTAACTCCTGCAGCTACAAAGGATCTGGCCATAAGTTCAGACCAGATTTGAATATCTCTTTTAGTGTAACCTACCACAGTAGCCTTACCTGTAGTCCCGGAAGAAGCGTGAACTCTAACCACATTTTCTTTAGGTACAGCAAAAAGTCCAAAAGGATAGTTATTGCGCAGGTCCTGTTTTTCAGTGAAAGGTAAATACTTGAGGTCTTTTAAGGATTTTATGTGTTCAGGCTTTATTCCCAGTTCTTTAAACTTCTGGGAATAAAAGGGGACATTATAATATACTTTTTCTACCAGATATTTAAGTTTTCTAAGCTGGAGTTCCTCCAGCTCATCCCTGGGCATGGTTTCCCTTTCCACATCATACAACATTTTAGCCTCCCTCTTTTTAAAATTTAAAAAAAAAGCCACAGGCTTTTAGGGCCTGTGGCTTAAACTCCTCCCTTAAGGTGGTATTAGCCACCAGACCCTAACTTTACACAAAAATAAAAAAAGTAGTAAAAGGAAAAAAGAAAGGGAAAATTTCTTGATTGCATAAACTCTAAATGCCCTATATAGCTCCTCAAAGTCAAGAGAAATATTCATTTTTGAGGTAGAAATTATGGACAAACTGATAATAGAAGGTGGATATCCTTTAAAAGGTGAAATCACCATAAGTGGTGCTAAAAATGCGGCTTTACCCATTTTAATGGCTTCATTAATGGTGGAAAAGGGGTGTACTTTTTTTAACGTGCCTCAATTAAGAGATATTAGGACCACTCTAAATCTCCTTGAACATCTGGGATGTGAAGTAGAAAAAAAGGAAAAAAGTATAAGAATAACTCCTCACGCCTTAAAGCCTGAAGCTCCTTATGATCTGGTGCGCACCATGCGAGCCTCTATTTTGTGTTTGGGTCCTCTTTTAGCTGTCTTAGGCGAGGCAAAGGTGGCTTTGCCTGGAGGATGTGCCATTGGAGCCAGACCAGTGGATTTACACTTAAAAGGCTTAGAAAAAATGGGAGCTTCTTTTACCCTGGATGAAGGTTATATCCTGGGAAGATGTAAAAAATTGCAGGGCGCCCATATTTACTTTGATTTTCCCACAGTAGGAGGAACTGAAAATTTACTCATGGCTGCTGTTTTAGCAGAAGGTGAGACTATTTTAGAAAATGCAGCCAGAGAGCCAGAAGTAGTAGATCTGGCTAATTTTTTGATTCATTGCGGAGCTGATATTAAAGGGCATGGAACAAGTATTATTAAGGTTAGAGGCGTTAAAAAATTAAAGGCCAAAGAATATAAAATAATGTCTGATCGCATAGAAGCTGGCACCTATATGGTAGCTGCAGCCATTACTCAAGGAGAATTAATCTTAAATCAATGTCCTATTCACAGCTTAGATGCAGTAATGAGTAAATTAACAGATATGGGAGTAGGATTTGAAATTTTAGACCAGGACAAAGTAAAGGTGAAACCTTTTCAAGAAATTAAAAGCGTAGATGTCATTACTGCCCCTTATCCTGGCTTTCCTACAGACATGCAGGCTCAAATCATGGCCTTGATGTGTTTGGCCCAGGGTGCTGGTACTATTAAAGAAACTATTTTTGAAAATAGATTTATGCATGTTTTGGAGTTGGTACGCCTGGGAGCAGATATCAGATTAAGCAAGGATACAGCTTTTATTAGAGGGGTAAAAGCCCTAAAAGGAGCTCCAGTAATGGCTTCAGACCTTAGGGCTAGCGCTTCTCTGGTACTGGCAGGTTTAGCAGCAAAGGGAAAAACAGAAGTAAGGCGAGTTTACCATTTAGATCGGGGATATGAAAATATGGAAGTTAAATTAAATCAGGTAGGTGCAAAAATAAAACGAATTAAAGAATAATTTTTTAAAAAAAATGAAAAAATAACTTGCCAGGATAAATAAAAAATGTAAGTAAACAAATCTGCTTTCGTTGATGTTTTTTAGAATTCAGTAGGTGAGTTCCCAACGGAAAGTATTAACATTTTATTTTTTGGAGTTTTTATGTTTACGAATTTGTATGTAGGAAATTTACCTTGGGGAACCACAGAGCAAGAACTTATGAATCTTTTTTCTCAGTACGGAGAAGTATCTTCTGTAAAAATTATTACAGATAGAGAAACTGGAAGATCTAGAGGTTTTGGTTTTGTGGAAATGGAAAGCGGTGCAGAAGATGCTTTAAAG
The DNA here is from genome assembly GCA_001507915.1 of Desulfonauticus sp. 38_4375. Classification (GTDB taxonomy): domain Bacteria; phylum Desulfobacterota; class Desulfovibrionia; order Desulfovibrionales; family Desulfonatronovibrionaceae; genus Desulfonauticus. The sequence continues at coordinate 5,637 of LGER01000017.1, forward strand.
CTTGACGGTACAGAACTGGAAGGTCGAGGTTTAAAAGTAAATCACGCCCGTCCTAAAAAATATTAGAAAATAATTAAAACTGGACGATAAAAAAACCCGCTTTCTAGCGGGTTTTTTATTTTTTTCATTTCTATGAAATTAGACATTTTTGTAATATCTAACCTTAAAAATAATCTAAAAAAAGCTTGCCAGGATTTTTAAAAAGTGTAAGGAGAAAATTACCTTTCGTTGAGGTTTTTTAAACTCAGTGGGTGAGTTTGCGGCGAAAGGCGGGTTAACTTTTTAGTTTTTTTGGAGTTTTGTTTTATGTCTGCTAATTTGTATGTTGGGAATTTACCTTGGAGGACCACAGAGCAAGAACTTATGGATCTTTTTTCTCAGTACGGAGAGGTTTCTTCTGTAAAAATTATTACAGATAGAGAAACCGGAAGATCCAGAGGTTTTGGTTTTGTGGAAATGGAAAGTGGTGCAGAAGATGCTTTAAAGCTTGACGGCACAGAACTGGGTGGCCGTAATTTAAAGGTAAACCACGCTCGTCCTAAAAAATACTAGGCTAAATAAGAACCTACTAAAAATCAAAAGCCCGCTTTTTAGCGGGCTTTTTTATTTCTCTATGTTTTTGCCAACTAGCAGCTATTTGTCTAAAATACGCTTGCAGCTTCTAATCTTCAATTCTTTTAGAATAAGAACTTCATAGTTTACTTTTGTAAGTAAACGCTCTTCTTCACCTTCTAAAGTTTTGTTAAAAAAATGAGTTTCTTCCCAAAAGTCTAAAAGCTCTTCATCTCCTAAGGCTTTGATTTGTTCTTCCAGGGTAAATTCTTGCTCTTCAGGTAAAAAACTACCCATTTAGCATCTCCTCCTTCAAATTTCTTCCTTTATACAGATGGAGGAAAGGTTTGACAACTCTTTATTTTCGGTTAAAAAATTAGAAAAAAGTTAACAGGTCTAAAAGTCCAAGGAGAGAATTAAAATGAGTTCAAAAGAACAGCAGCAAGAAAAAGAAATATTGCAGCTAGTTACTTTTCATTTAGGAGAAGAAGAATTTGGAATTGATATCTTGAAAGTTCAAGAAATTATCAGGATGTTAACCATCACCAAAGTACCCAATGCTCCTAATTTTGTAGAAGGAGTAATTAATTTAAGAGGTAGAGTTATTCCTGTACTTGATTTACGCAAAAGATTTAATTTACCTATAAAAGATAAGGATAAGCACACTAGAATAATTGTAATTGAAATAAATAATATGACAGTAGGTTTTATTGTTGATTCAGTATCTGAAGTTCTGAGAATATCTAAAGATACAGTAGAAGCTCCTCCTCCTGTTGTAGCTGGAGTAGAATCAGAATATATAAAAGGTGTGGGAAAACTTAACGATAGATTATTGATACTTTTAGATTTAGATAAGTTGTTAAGTAAGCAAGAAAAAGAAGAATTATCTCAGGTATAAGAAAACCATAAAAGTATATTTATTAAAGCCGCTCTTTAAAGGGCGGCTTTAATATTTTATAATTTTTTCTATGAATGTAAAAGAAATTTTATCTAAAAAAGACACTATTATAGCTTCAACGGGTAAAGCTTCTCAGTTAAGAATAGCAAGTGAATTTATCCTTAAAAAAAAGAAAGATGTTTTTTTCATTATAGATGATACAGATAATTATAGTGAGTATTTTGAATTAAGCCAATTATTTTTAGACAAAGAAAAAATTTTTTATTTTCCTAGCTTTTTAACTCAAAAAGAGGATACAATTTTTTTTTCTGAATGTATAAAAGGTCTATATTTTTTACTAAATAATTACCCCAAGCTTGTTTTTATCCCTTTATCCACTTTTTTATTAAGGTTTCCTCCTCTGGAATCTTTAAATAATTATATTTTTGACATTCAAGTGGGGGATGAACTGGATTTAGATTTTTTTCTTCAATGGCTGGTTGATAAAGGATATACTAGAGTAAAGCAAGTAACTGCTAAGGGAGAATTTGCCTTAAAGGGAGATATTCTGGATATTTATAGTCAGAATTATGTTTATCCGCTGCGTATAGAATTATTTGGCGATAATGTGGAACAGCTTCGCTTTTTTGAACCCTTAATGCAAACTTCCATAAAATTTTCTTCATCAGCTAAAATTATTCCCTTTTCCCAATTTTCTTCTCAAGCAAACTCTAAATTATTGCATTTAAAGAAAACAGGTGAATTGGCTTCTCTGGAAGAAGGAAAAGGTTTTTGGGGGTTATGTTTTGAAAATTCTCAATCTCTTCTGTCTTATTCTCAGAACAAAATTTTATTTATCCCCCAATCAGAATCCTTTTCTTTTAACTTAAAAGAAAAACAGGAAGAGGTTAATAGTTTTTGTCAGAATAAAAAATTGCCATATATTTATATTTTTTTTCAATCTGCAGAATTAAAGAATATTTTAACAAATGAGAATAAATTATTTTTTCCCTATCTTCATACAGAAAAAAAATATGATTTTAAATTAAGAGAAGAAAAATTTTCCACTTATGAAGATATCTTTTGGAAACCAGAAGAAAAAATTAGACCTATAAAAGCCTTAAAGGAAAAAATCCTTCAGTGGTCTCAAGAGTATAGACAAATTATATTTTCCTTTAAAAGTGAATCTGCAATAAAAAAGTTTTTAAAAATTTTTAGCTCAGAACAAATAAAAATAAAAGATAAATACAATTTGGATGAAAAAGGAATATTTGTAGTTAAATCTAATATAAAGTCAGGATATGCTTTATCCTGGGATAATTTATTAATTTTAAGCGAAAACATATTACTGCCAAACAAAAGTGTAAAAATTAAAAATTTTAAAGGCCTTAAAAATTACGATGAGTTAGAAGAAAATGATTTAATTGTGCATAGAGACTATGGGTTAGGTCTTTTTAAAGGATTACAAATTTTAAAAATAGATAACCGTATAAAAGAATTTTTACTCCTTATTTATGCTAATGAAGATAAACTTTATCTGCCTGTTGAAAAGATAAATTTAATTCAAAAATATAAAGGTCCAGAAGGCTCTAGTCCTGCTTTAGATAAGCTGGGTAGCAGTAACTGGCAAAAAAGTAAAAGTAGAATACAAAAAGAAGTTGCCAAGATAGCAAAAGATCTGGTGGAAATGTATGCTTATAGAAAAGTTATAAAAAAATTTAGATATGCTCCTTTAGATGAGGATTATTATGAATTTGAAGCCAGTTTTGGATTTGAAGAAACCCCGGATCAAGCCAGAGCCATAGAAGAAGTTTTAAAGGATATGGATAAAGATACTCCTATGGATAGACTAGTTTGTGGAGATGTGGGATTTGGGAAAACAGAAGTAGCCATGCGAGCAGCTTTTAGAGCCGTTCAAAATGGATATCAAGTTTGTTTACTTTGTCCTACTACTGTTTTAGCTGAGCAACATTATCAAAATTTTAAAAAAAGAATGGAACCCTTTGGGGTTTCTGTGGAGATGCTAAGTCGCTTTGTCAAGCCAAGTAAACAGAAAAAAATATTGGAACAAACAAAAGTTGGCAAAGTGGATATTCTTATTGGAACGCATCGTTTACTTTCCAAGGATGTGATAATCCCCAGATTGTCTTTATTGATTTTAGATGAAGAGCAGCGTTTTGGAGTTCGGCATAAGGATAAATTAAAACAGATAAAAAAAGAAATAGATGTATTAACTCTAACTGCCACTCCCATACCTAGAACCTTACAACTTTCTTTATCTGGAATTAGAGAATTAAGTGTTATTGAGACCCCTCCGCCTGAAAGAAAACCAGTCAAAACTCAATTACTGGAACGAAATAAAAAGGTGTTAAAAGAAATTCTGGACTTTGAGCTTAATAGACAAGGACAGGTGTTTTGGGTTTATAACCGGGTACGTGGTCTTAGTAGAGTAGCTGAAGAAATAAAAAGCTTAGTTCCTCAGGCAAAGGTAGAGATAGCCCATGGACAAATGTCAGAGAAAAAACTGGAAGAAGTAATGCACAGATTTTGGCAAAAGGACGTGGATATCCTGGTTTGTACTTCCATTATTGAGTCTGGTTTGGACTTTCCCAATGCCAATACCTTAGTGGTAGACAACGCTCACCTTTTTGGATTAGGACAGCTTTACCAGTTGAGAGGGAGAGTAGGGCGGTCAGAAAAACAGGCTTTTGCCTATTTTTTAGTTCCCAATTTACAAGTACTGCCTGCTAAAAGTAAAAAAAGATTACAGGTTATTCTGGCCTTAGATTATTTGGGAGCAGGATTCCACTTGGCCATGGAGGATTTACGCCTTAGAGGAGCAGGTAATATTTTAGGAGAAGCTCAAAGTGGAAACATAGGTAAAGTTGGATTGGATTTATTTTTAGAAATGTTAAATGATGAAGTAAAGCGTCTAAAAGGAGAAAAAATAACCGAGAGAGTAGATCCAGAGATAGAAGTAAATGTACCTGCTTACATACCTAATAATTATATAGAAGATGAAAAAGAAAGGTTACATTATTATCAACGACTAGTTAGCAATAACATGGTAAAAGATGATGTGTTAACAGAAATCAAAGATAAATTTGGAGATTTTCCTGAAGAATTTTCTAACTTTATCACTCTTATAAACCTAAAGAATACTGCAAGAAAATTAAACATAAAAAAGATAAATATCAAAAATACAGAATGCTTGATTAAATGGGATGAAAATAACCTATCTTTTGATGTAAATAAAATAATTGAATGGTTAAACAAAAATAGTCAGTTTCAATTTCTACCTACAGGAGAAGTAAAAATTTTAAAAAATAAAGATATTGCATCCCTGGAGTTTTTCTCTAAAAAAATAAAGGAGTTAGAAAAATATCTATTATGCTAAGAATAGTATTTACTTTGTTAATATTCATTGTTTCCTGCTCTTCTTCTTTTGAACCAGGCGTAGTTGCTATTATAAATGGCAATAAGATTTATTTGGAGGATTTAGAAAAAAAGTATGATTTTACCCATCTAGAATATGCGGATAACTTTTCAACTTTAAATAAAATAAAAGATGAATATAAAAAAGAGCTACTAAATTTGTTTTTTTACGAGTTAGTAAAAGAAGAATTAAAAAACAAAGATATGTTAGTTACAAAAGAAGAAGTAAAAAAAGAAGAAGAAAAAATAAAGTCTGATTACCCTCCAGGAGAGTTCGAAAAAATATTAGTAGAAGAATACATTGATATAGATAGCTGGAGAGATTTTTTAAGAATGAAATTAACTATTGATAAATTTATAAATATTATTGTAAAGCCTAAAATAAAAATAGATATAAAAGAGCTAGAAGCATATTATAAAAAAAATATTGAAGATTTTCATATTGGAGAAATGGTAAAATTTGTTTCCTTTTATTCTTTAGATAAAGATAAATTAATAAATATTAAAAATAAAAAAATACCTATAGAAGAAGTAAAAAAAGCTTATCCAGGCGTGATCGTTAAAGAATATAATTTACCTTTGAACCAAATACCTCAATTTTGGCTTGAGTTGATTAAGTCTACTGCAGAAGATAGTTTTAGTAATATAAAAAACGATAAAAAGGGATTTTATTTACTATTTATTGAGAAAAAAGAAAGTTCAAGATATTTAAAGCCAATTGAGGCTTATCCAATTATAGAAAGAAACATAATTCAACAAAAAATAAATAACTTTTTACAAGATTGGTTTATACATAAGTTGAAAGAATCTGATATTAAAATAAGTTCTGCATTAATAAAGGAGAAATAAATAATGAAAAAAAAGTTTATTCTGTGTCTGTTAATCTTTACTTTTTTCTCTTCTTATTCTTTTTCTATGGAGACAGTTGATAGGATAGTAGCAACTGTGGATGGAGAAATAATAACTTTATTTGATTTAAATAATAGGATTAAGCCTTTTTTAGAAAATTTTAAAGGAAAGCAACTAACAGATAAAGATAAAATGTCTATTTATGAGTTAAAGAAAAAAATTTTGAATGATATGATTAACGACGTTTTAATAAAAAAGTTTGCATCTAAGTATGAAATAAAAATTTCTAAACTAGAAGTAGAAAATTATATTAACGAGTTGAGAAAAAAAAGTGGATTATCCATGGAAGAATTTAAAAAGGAACTTAAAAAAGAAGGTATAACTTATGAACAATTTTATGAAAAAGTAGAATTTAATATGTTAAAACATAGAGTTTTGGGAGCTATGGTTAAAAGAAAAGTAGTTGTTACTGACAAAGAAATAGAAGACTACTATAATAAGCATAAAAATAAGTATAAAGAGGAAGAAACAGTACATTTAAGAGCTTTAGTATCTGCTACAGAAAAAGAAGCTAAAGAAGTATATGAAAAGATTTTAAATAATCAAATCTCTTTTCCTGAAGCTGTGCAAAAATATTCTGTTGGTCCAAACATAACTGAAGGAGGAGATCTGGGAGAAGTAGCATGGAGCCACTTAAACGAGGACTGGAAAGAGTTTGTAGTTAATTTAAAAGAGGGAGAAATAAGTAGACCTTTTTATTTTAATAAAAAATGGATTATTTTACAATTAGTAAATAAAAAAAGTGGTAAAATTAAAGATTTAGAAACAGTAAAATCAGAAATTAGAGAAAAAATATATGAACAAAAATTTGAAGAAATATATACTTCTTTTATCAATGATCTTAGGAAGAATGCGGTTATAGAAATAAATCTTTAACAGGAAGGTTTAATGATGTCTTTAAAAGAATTAGGCAGGCTCTTACAGGAAACAAGAGAATCTAAAAACTTAAGTTTAAATGATGTACATGATAATATTAAAGTAAGTATTTATATTTTAAAAGCTATAGAAGAAGGAAATGAAAATATTTTACCTCATCCTGTATATACAAAAAGTTTTATTCAATCCTATGCAAAATTTTTAGGTTTGGATTGGCAAAAAATAGGAGAAGAATATACTTCTATTTACAATATAGATAATAAAATAGAAAACATTGATAAACTCCCAACTACAGTAAAAGAGGAACGCAAAAATTATTGGTTAATAATAATTGCTATTTTAATTTTATCATTACTTTTATTATTTGGAATAAAAAAAATTATAAAGAATGGTTCAAATAAAGAAATAGAGCAATCATCTTTATCACAAGAAGAAACTTTAAGTCAAAACACTAATGTAGTTAAAGAAAGCAATATTGTTAGTCAAAATAATTCCACACAAGAATTAAAAAGTGAAGATAATAAAGATAATAATGAAAAAGAAGAAAAAAATATTATAACTCAAAATAAAAATAATATTTCAGTTAATTCTTCTATTGTACTTCCTAAATCAGAAGATAATAATAGTTCTCTTATTTCTCCCAAACATTCTTTAGAGATAATTTCTACAGACAAATGCTGGGTATTGGCAAAAGTGGATGATGAAAACAAAGAAGTATTTTTATATCCAGGTGAAAAGATAGTTTTAAACTATAATTCCTTTTTAGAAGTAAAATTAGGTAATGCTGGTGGAGTAAAGTTAATCTTGGATGGGAAAGAGTATCCCCTAGAGGCAGAAGCAGGGCAAGTTAAAACTTTAAAATTTACTGCTGAATAGCATCACTTTATGGATTATATAGAAAATTTTATTATTTTAAAAAAGGGAAAGTTTAGAGAATATGATTTATGGTTAAAAGTATTTTCACCTAATAAAGGTTTACAGACATACTTTGCTTTTGGAGGATTAAAAAGTAAACGTAGATTTTGTGGTTGCTTGGATATTTTAAATATACTTTGTGGTAAAATAGAAAACAAAAAAAAAGGGTATTATATATTACAAGAAGCTAGCTTAATAGAAAATTTTTCTTTAATTAAACAAGATAAAAAAAAAATAGGGGTTGTTGTTAATAGTTTAAATTTTTTAGAAAAAATAAAAATTTCTCAAGAAGAGTTTAAGCAAGTATATCTATTATTAAAAGATTTTTTATATTCTATTGAAGAAGCAGAAGATATAAGTTTTTTTCCTTTACTTTTCAAAACTTGTTTAATATTTAATCTTGGCTATTTGCCTCACTTTGATAGTTGTCTCAAATGCAAAAGAACTATTATGTGGGAAAAAGAGACTTTTTTTTCTTTTAAAGATGGTGGATTTTTTTGTATGTATTGTAAAAAAGATAATTTTATTAAAGTGCCCATTGCAACTTTAAAAACACTTAAAACTATAGCTTTTTCTACTCCTAAAGACTGGATGAAGTGGAATTTAGATGTAAATTTAAAACATACCTGTTATGAAATAGTAAATAATTTTTCTCAATATCATTTACAACTAGCAATTTAACTTAGTAGGAGAGTTAGTATGAATTTTCAGAAAGTTATTTTGACTTTACAAAAATACTGGTCTGATACAGGGTGTTTAATTCAACAACCCTATGATGTGGAAGTTGGAGCAGGTACATTTAATCCAGCTACTTTTTTACGTGTTATAGGTCCAGAACCCTGGAGAGTAGCTTATGTGGAGCCTTCTAGAAGACCTACTGATGGTCGCTATGGTGAAAATCCCAACAGACTACAACATTATTATCAATTTCAGGTTATTTTAAAACCCTCTCCCAAAGATGTGATAGATTTATATTTAAACAGCCTCAAAGCTTTAGGAATAGATCCCAGCGAACATGACATTCGTTTTGTAGAAGATGACTGGGAATCTCCCACTTTAGGAGCCTGGGGGTTAGGCTGGGAGGTATGGTTAGACGGTATGGAAATAACCCAGTTTACCTATTTTCAGCAGGTAGGAGGAATAGATTTAGATCCAATTAGTGTAGAAATCACCTATGGCCTGGAAAGAATATCCATGTATTTACAAGAAAAAGAGTCGGTATATGAGCTTAAATGGAATGATAAAGTTACTTATGGCGATGTACATTTACAGGGAGAGATAGAACATTCTCGCTACAATTTTGAATACAGTAATGTAGATATGCTTTTTAGTTTTTTTGATGCCTGTGAAAAAGAGTGTTTGAATTTATGTGAGAATAATTTACTTTGGCCAGCTTATGATTATTGCTTAAAATGTTCCCATTTGTTTAACCTTTTAGAAGCCAGAGGAGCTATTTCTATTACAGAAAGAACTACCTTTATTGCTAGAGTAAGAAAACTTGCTTCTAAAATAGCTAGATTATATGCCAAACAAAGAGAAGATTTGGGTTATCCTTTGTTAAATAAGTAGGAGGTTATAATGGCTCATTTTATTTTAGAAATTGGAATAGAAGAAATGCCTGCTCGTTTTTTAAATTCATTACAGCAGGAAATAATAGATTTGTTTAATAAAAATTTAAAAGAAAAAAAGATAAATTTCTCTTCTGTACAGTCTTATGCTTCTCCCAGACGTATAATTGTAGAAATTGAGGATTTAGCCCTTGTTCAAGACAAGGAAGTGGTGGAAATTATTGGTCCTCCTCTAAAAATTGCCAAAACCACAGAAGGAGGGCTAACCAAAGCTGGAGAAGGTTTTGCAAAGTCTCAAGGAGTTAGACCTGAAGATTTGTATGAAGTGGATACGCCCAGAGGTAAATATATTGCTGTAAAAAAAGAAACAGGGGGAGAAAAGACCTCTCAAATTTTAAGCCAGATCTGTCCTCAAATTATCTCTTCCCTTTCTTTTCCTAAAAAAATGCGCTGGGCAGACAGTTTTACCTTTGGCCGTCCTATTCGCTGGTTGTTGGCCCTATTAGAAAAGGAAATAATTTCTTTTGAGTTAGCAGATTTACAAAGTAGTAACCTTACTTTTGGACACAGGGTAATGGGCAGTGGACCTTTTACAGTGGAAAGCTCCAGAAAATTTAAAGAAATCTTACAACAACAGGGAAAAGTAATTTTTGATGCTCAGGAACGAGTTAAAATTATCCAAGAGCAAGCCAACAAATTGGCTGCTCAGGTAGGTGGCTCTATTGTCTGGAAAGATAGCTTACTGGAAGAGGTGAGTTTTTTAACTGAATATCCCAAACCTGTCTTGGGAAAATTTGAAGATAAGTTTTTGGACTTACCTGAAGAAGTACTATTAACCAGTATGGAAACCCATCAAAAAAGCTTTGGAGTAAAAGATAAAAAAGGGAAATTATTACCTTATTTTTTGACAGTAATAAACCTGGAACCTAAAAATCTATCCATAGTACAAAAGGGCTGGGAAAGGGTTCTCAAAGCCAGATTAGAAGATGCCAAGTTTTTTTGGCAGGTAGATTTAAAGAGTTCTTTTTCTATTTGGCTAGAAAAATTAAATAAAGTTACCTTCTTAGAACCATTGGGGTATATGGGAGATAAAGTTAAAAGATTGGAAAGGTTAGCTAGCTGGATAGGAGAAAAGCTTATCCCTGAAAATAAAGAAGATTTGAAAAGAGCAGCCCTTTTATGCAAATGTGATTTGGTTTCAGAAATGGTAGGGGAGTTTCCTGAATTAGAAGGCATTATGGGAGGTATATATGCTCGTAAAAAAGGAGAAAAGGAATTTGTAGCAACATCCATTTATGAACATTACCTACCCAAAGGACAAAAAGGACTACCTTCAAGTAAAGGCGGAGCCCTTTTAAGCCTTATAGACAAAATGGATAATTTGGTAGGATGTTTTGGATTAAAGATTATACCTACAGGTGCCTCTGACCCCTATGGACTTAGAAGGGCAGCTCTGGGAATAATCCAGTTGATTTTACATTTTCAGTTAAGGATTTCTCTTACAGAGTTAATGGAAGAAGTCTATAGACAATATCAGGAGCAAGGCATAAAGTTCAAAGTTTCCCAAAAAGAACTTTTTGCTTCCTTGGAAGAATTTCTAGGGCAAAGGTTAAAATATTTCTGGCAGGATAAGGGCTATGCCACCAGAATAGTAGAAGCTACCTTAGGTGCTGGTTTTGATGATATTTATAATGCTTTTTTACGACTTGAGGCCTTAAAAGAATTTTCCCAGGAAGAATATTTTGAACCAGCAGTGCTTACCTTTAAAAGAGTGGCCAACATCATTCAAAAACAGGCAGGTACAGATGAATTCTTCTCTGAAATAAAAGAAGAATTTTTACAGGAAAAAGAGGAAAAAGAACTATTTTCCAAAATCAAAACCATAGGGACTGACTTAGACGAGGCTTTAAGTAAGGAAAATTATAAGTATATCTTTGGTTTATTGTTAGAAATTAAACCTTTTATTGATAGTTTTTTTGATAAGGTTATGGTAATGGTAGAAGACGAAAATCTACGAAAAAATCGCTTGACCCTTTTGCAATATCTTACTAATAGGCTGAGGGTTGTGGCTGATTTTGCAGCCCTGCAGGTATAATTTATTGGTTAAGCCAGCAAAAAAGGTTAATAAAAATTTAATAAAACTAGAGAAAATTTAAGGAGGGTGTAAACTTGGCTAATCACAAGTCTGCAATCAAGAGGCACAGACAGAGTCTTAAAAGAAGAGCTAGAAACAAGGCTGTGAAGACTAGGGTAAAAAATGTTATAAAAGAAGTTCGCTTAGTTGTTGCTGAAAATAACAAAGAGCAGGCAGAGCAGATCTTACGCACTGCAACTTCTGTAATTGATAAAGCTGCCAAAAAAGGGGTTCTTCATTGGAAGAATGCTGCTCGCAAGGTTTCTAAGCTACGCAAATTAGTGAATAGCTTGGGCTAAGCTCAAATTTTAATAAATTGTTTTTAAGCCTATCCTTAAGCAAAATAAGGATAGGCTTTTTTATTTGCTTTTAACTGTAGAAAAGGTTAAGAATTAGCAACAGAAGATTAAACCAGCCCATCTAAAAATATTGAAATTAAAGATGAAAAAAAAGTTTTTTTCTCCCTTTGCCTTACCTGTTTACTTCTTTGCCTTAACCATTTTGCTGGGTACAGTCTTACTTCATCAGCCCTTTAGCCTAAAGGGTACATCCATATCCTGGCTGGATGCTTTATTTACAGCTACCTCTGCTACCTGTGTAACAGGTCTAATTGTAGTGGATACAGGGTCTTTTTTTTCTCCCATTGGTCAAAGTATTATTCTGGTACTTATCCAGCTTGGCGGTTTAGGTATTATGAGTTATACCAGTTTGGTATTTTATCTCTGGAGAAAAAAAATTTCTATTACTGATAGAATTGCTGTAGGACAGTCTCTCTTACACGATCCCACTTTCCACTTAGGCTCTTTTTTAATAAAAATGTTAAATTTTACTTTAGCTATTGAATTTAGTGGGGCTTTTATTTTGTATCTTTTAGAACCTACAAAGTTTACTCCTTTTTCTGCCTTATTTCATTCAATTTCTGCTTTTTGTAATGCTGGATTTTCTTTATTTTCTTCTAGTTTGATGGAATATAGTTCCAATATACCTATAAATTTAGTGTTTATGATTTTAATTATTTTGGGTGGATTGGGTTTTGCTGTAATTTTAGAACTATACGAAAAGAGAATAAAAAAAGTAAATTTAAAAAAAGATAAGCTAAGCTGGCATACTAATACAGTCTTAGAAACAACATTTTGGTTAATAGTAGTTGGTTCAATTCTAATTTTTATAGCTGAGTTCTTTGCCCACTCAGACTCTAATTTTGATTTTACGAAAGGAATAATTAGCTCTATTTTTCAATCCATTACGTGTAGAACCGCTGGATTTAATAGCGTTGATATCAGTAAAATGACCAATTTATCTTTATTTATTATGATTTTTCTTATGTTTATTGGTGGTTCTCCTGGATCTTGTGCTGGGGGTATTAAAACCACGACTTTTCGTACTTTAATTGCTTTTGGTTGGTCTAATCTTATTGGCAGAAAACAATGTGTAATTGGCAAATACGCCCTGGAAGAAAAAAGTTTAAATAAGGCTTTAACCTTAATTATTTTTGCTTTATCTATTGTTTTTTTAGCTACTGCTATTTTACTTGCCACTGAAGGGGGAGATATGCCCCATCACTTAAGTAAGGGAAGGTTTATAGAAATTCTCTTTGAAGTGGTTTCAGCTTTTGGTACTGTAGGACTCTCCACCGGACTTACGCCTAATTTAACTCCTTTTGGAAAAAGTATAATCATTTTACTTATGTTTATAGGTAGGTTAGGTCCTATTTTGTTTTTAACTCTTTTGCAAAGCTGGCAAACCCAGGAGAGGTTTAAATGGCCAGAAAATAGTTTACTCATAGGTTAGGAGGAAAATAAGTGGCCAAGTTTGAAATAGGTGTTATTGGATTGGGAAAGTTTGGTTTTTATTTAGCCAAAGCCCTGGTAGGACTGGGGCATAATGTCGTAGGTCTGGACAATCGACCAGAACGTATCAAACGTGCTCAAGATGTATTAACTCAAGCCTATGAGGCTGATGCAACAGATAAAGACGCTCTTGCTCAACTTGGATTTGCTGAACTCAATCATGTTATTATTAGTGTTGGTCATTCTATGGAAGCAAGTATTTTAATCGCTTTATACTTAAAAGAATTGGGAGCGCCTGATATCTGGTGTAAAGCCATTAGTGATGACCATGAAAAGTTATTACTAAAAATAGGGGTAGACCATGTCATTTTCCCTGAACGCTTTGCTGCAGAGCAACTGGCTAGAAGTCTAGTAGTACCCGGGCTGATTGACTACTTACCCATGGGCAAGGCTATTTTACTTAAGGAAATAGTTATTGAAAACTGGGAAGGAAAAACTCTTAGAGATTTGGATTTAACCAATCAGTATGGCCTACAGGTTATTGCTATAAAACATAAAGGTGGAAAAGAATATACCTTTGTCCCTAGAGCTGATCAAAAGCTTAAAAAGGGAGATGTTTTAGCTATTGTAGGAAAAGAAGAAAATTTTGAAAAATTGAAACCCTAAATAAATTTTAAACCAGGTATCCCTGGTATTAAATTTAATTTCCAAAGATAGTGAGCATAAAGTAAAATACTTGCTTTATGCTCAGCAGTTAAATCGTAATCCATAGTCTGCCAATAATTAGCTATTTCTTGAGTAGAAAATCTAGAATTTATTTTTTTACTTAACTCTAAATAATTCTTTTTTATTTTTTGTTTATAAGAGATAAGCTTTTCCTTTAAGTCAAGAATGGTTTCTAATTTTTCTAAAGCCCTTTTACTCACTATCCAGAGGGCAAAAATAAAAGGCAAGCCAGTAAAAGAGTGCCATTCCTGGGCCAAGTCATAGATAAATAAATTTTTAGGAGAGTGTAAGTACAATTCAAAAGCCAGATCTCCTATTTCTAAAAAAGGACAATCTCCTTGCCAATCTTTCCCAGGTTCTTTAAATCTAAAATCTACTTCTGGTAATTGCCAATAAAAATTCCATAAAATTTTTAATAAATTTATGGAACTAGCAGAAGCTGAAGTTAACAATACTGTTTTTTGATTTTTATTTAAGTATTCTGACAAATTATCCAAAGGCACAGGAGAACAAAAAAGTACGCTTTTAACTTTTTCCAGGGCGCTGATACTTAAGTCCGGAAGTAAAAAATACTCTTCACTGTGTAATAAGTATTCAAAAGAAGAGGCTGGAGCCAGATCTATCTCTTGTTTTAAGAGTAGATCATTTAATTTAGCTGGATGATCTTCTATAAAATTAATATGATAAGGATGATTTTCTTTTTTTAAAAAATAAAAAAAAGGCCAGACATTAAGATAAGATATCTGGCCAATATTAATAGTATTCATATAGTAATAACCTTATCTGCTATTTCTAAACTAGTGATAATATCTAACATATTAGTGGTATCACCAACTTCTTTTTCTTCCAATAAGTTATAATAGTTTAAACATGTTCCACAAACTAAAATTGAAACTCCTTTTTCTTCTAATTCCTTTAGTTGAGAAAGAACTGGACTATCTTTTGTAGCTAATTTTACTCCACTATTTACCATAACTATACGCCATAGATTGCTCATTTCCTTTAAAGTGGAGATAAAATTTTTTATCAGTCCCTTTCCCAATTCTTCACTACCTTCTCCCAATCTATTCTTGGTTATAAAAATCAAAGTATTATCTGTATTTTGGGATACATCTAAAACATTCTTGCTTTCTTTTGCTTGTTTTACTCTTAATTTAATTTCATTATCCTGAACAGTTGTATCAATTACTTCATATCCTTGCTGGGCTAAAAAACGAGAAACGTTTTCCTGAGCTGCTTTATTGTCCACTATTACTATAAATTCCTTTTCCTGGCTTTGATTCAAAAACTCTTTTACTTTAAGCACTGGTTTAGGACAAGGTAAGCCTTGACATTCAATGGTTTTTATCTCCATAACTTACTCCTGTTTTTATGAGATAATAATATGAATAAACTAGACCTAATAACTTCCCTTTTACCCCCTCTGGTCAAAGTCTGGGGGAAGAGCCTTCGCTATCAACGAGTAGAGTATGATAATTACCTTTCCCTAAAAAAACAAGGGCAAAAAGTATTATTTTCCATTTGGCATGGGGAAATTTTCCCCCTTATCTATCTCCATCAGAAACAAAATATCATTGCCCTGGCCAGTCCAAGTAGAGATGGAGAGCTTATTGCCAGGGTGTTGAAAAAATTTGGTTTTTTATTAGCTCGAGGCTCCAGTAGTAAAACTGGAGTAAAAGCTTTAGTGTCTTTACTAAAGGAGTTTAAAAAAAATCCCAGTGATATAGTCTTGACTGTAGATGGACCGAGAGGTCCTAGACATAAGATAAAAGAAGGAATATTTTATTTAGCTTATAAATTAAAATTACCCATAATACCTGTAAGAGCAAGGTGTTCTTTAAAATATACTTTTAATTCCTGGGATAAATTTGAATTGCCACTTCCTTTTAGTTCTTGTATTGTGAAATATGGAAAACCCTTTTGGATAAGTTCTTTGTCTGATAAAGATATTTCAAATTATAAAAAAGAGTTAGAAGAATACATGGAAAATAAGATATGGAAAACCTAAGTGTAAATTTTATAAAATACATAGCTAAAAAAATAAGTACGGACTCTTATCAAATTTATGGGGAAAAAATAGGAATTTTGCTCTGGAACTTACTTTCTTCAAGAAGAAAATACGCTATAGAATCCATTATTAAGCATTTAAATTTTAACTATAATAAAGCCTTAAGTATAGCTAAAAAAAGTTTTATCCATACGGGAATCTCCTATTTTGAATCCTTAATGTTAGAAAATGTAGATTATAGATTTATAAAAGAAAAAGTAAAAATCAAAAATGAGGAAAACTTAGAAAAAATAAGTAAATCAAAGCGTCCTGCAGTAGTAGTAACAGGTCATTTAGGATCCTGGGAACTATTGTTAAAGGTGCTCAGATATTATTTACCAGAAAAAAAATCTCAAATAGTGGTAAAGTTTCCCAAAAATAAATTTTTAGCTAATCTAATTGGCGAGTTAAGAGAAAGTAAAAATATTGAAATTGTAGGACATAGATTGGTAACTCATAAAATTTTTCCTCAATTGAAAAGAGGAGGGCTTGCTGCTTTTTTAGTAGATCACAATTGTTTAAGAAAAGAAGCAATTTTTTTACCTTTCTTAAATGAAATTGCTGCAGTAAATATGGGACCTGCTTTAATTGCTTTGCGAACCAAAGCTTTGGTCTGGCCTACTTTTTTAGTTAGAAATAGAGAAGGATTTGAGTTTTACTTAGAAAATCCTCTGGATACTCAAAACCTTCAAGGAACTTTAAAAGATAAAGTAAAAGATATTGCCTCTTTTTATACTCAAGCAGTGGAGAAAAAGGTATATTCCTTTCCAGAACAGTGGTACTGGCTCCATCGAAGATGGAAACCCAGACCCTAGCTTTCTTCTGAAAACAAAGATGCTATTAACTGGGCATCTTCAGCTTGAGCAGCAACCCCCAGTTCCTTGGCTTTATCAAAGCAAACAAATTTACCCTCTTTAAAAAGTATTTTACCAGCAGAAAGAACTTTGCTATAGGGAATTTGTTCTCTTAACTCGAGGTAATTAATTTTTTCCGGGAAAATAATAGGAGTAGGTTTTCCAGAAAAATCTTCAAAAATAATATATTTCATTTAAATCCTCCTTAAATGGGAGTAAGTTATGCAGTTAAAAGAATATGGTAAATTTTTAGAGGTGGCAAGAGGAGAAAGGGAAGCTGATCTTATTTTAAGTAAGGCTAAAATAGTCAATGTTTTTACAGAGGAAATTTACTTAGAGGACGTAGTTATCTATAAGGATACTATCGTTGGTTTAGGAAAAGGCTACAAAGCCAAAGAAGTCTTAAATTTAGAAGGAAGATACTTACTTCCTGGCTTTCTGGAAAGTCATATCCATATAGAATCAACTTTTTTAAATCCTGCAGAGTTTGCAAAAGTGGTGGCCAGGTGGGGAACCTGTTGTGTGGTGTGCGATCCACATGAAATAGCCAATGTCCTGGGTAGAAAAGGGATTGAACTCTTTTTACAACTGACAGAAGATTTGCCTGTAGATATATTTTTTATGGCCCCTTCTTGCGTTCCAGCCAGTAATTTTGAAACTTCTGGCGCAGTACTTACCTCTGAAGATATAGACTACTTGTTTTCTCACCATGCGCACCGTTTTTTAGGCTTAGCCGAGGTCATGAATTATCCAGGAGCTTACTTAGGAGATTTGGAACTGTTAAAAAAAATTGAACTAGCCCAAAAAAGACATTTAGCGGTTGATGGACATGCTCCCTTACTCTCTGGAAAATTATTAAATGCTTATATCTTGGCTGGAGCTAAAAGCGATCATGAGTGTAGCTTATTGGAGGAAGCTAAAGAAAAATTACGTAAAGGAATGCACATTTTTATCCGAGAAGGAAGTTCAGAAAAAAACCTGGAAAGCTTAATGCCTCTTATAAAAACTAATTCTGAACGCATCTCTTTAGTTACTGATGATAGACATGCAGATGAATTATATTATCATGGACATTTAAATTATAACTTAAAAAAATGTATTCAACTGGGAATAGATCCCGTTAAAGCTATCAAACTTGTTACCATAAATCCTGCCAGTTATTTTAAGCTGAATAAATATGGAGCAATTGCGCCTGGGTATAAAGCCAACCTGGTGGTAGTAAATGACTTACAGGAATTAGAAATAGAAAAGGTATTTTTAAAAGGAAAATCTCTAGAGAAACATAAATTTGATAAAAAAATAGATTTTCCAATTAAAAAATTGGACTTTTCTCCAATAACAGAAAAAGATTTTCATATTCCCAAAAAAGGAGATAAAATAAGAATAATTGAAATTATACCCAATCAAATAATTACCAATAGTAAGGAGGTATTACCTACAATAATTGATGATAGGGTGGTTTCTGATATAACTAGAGATATAGTAAAGATAGCAGTCATAGAAAGACACAAAAATACAGGAAATATTGGTCTGGGTTTTGTGCAAGGATTACAACTGGAAAAGGGAAGTTTAGCCAGCACTGTTGCCCATGACTCTCACAATTTAATTGTAGCTGGGGTAGATGATAAAGATATGGTTGTTGCTACTAATTTTTTAAGAGAGCAGGGAGGGGGACTGGCGGTAGTGGTCAATCAAAAAGTTTGTGCCTATCTAGCCTTACCTTTAGCTGGCCTTATGAGTTTAGATAGAGCAGAAGAGGTAGTAAAAAAAATAAGAGAAATAGATGTTGAAGTAAAAAAGATAAGTAGGTTAGGTAGCTTAGCTTTTATGTATCTTTCTTTTTTAGCCTTGCCTGTTATTCCTAAACTAAAAATAACAGATAAAGGACTTTTTAACGGAGAAAAGTTTTCTTTTACTTCTCTTTTTAACTCATAAGCAGGCGATTAAAAAAGAAACAGGATATTATTGTCTGGAGAACTTATCTTATCTTCTAAAAATTTGAGTCGTTCCTTAGCTGCTTCTTTTTGACTCTTACGCTCTGCTTGTTTTAACACTAGAGAATAAAGAGTTTTGGCCAAAGAATAGTTTTTATTCTTTTCACACAATTGCCCAGCTCGATAAAGAGCTGTAACTGCCCAAATATTTTCTTCTGGGTAACTATAAGCTAGCTCCAGATATTTCTTTAAAGCTTCCTGTTCCAAACCCTGCATTTGATAGGTTTCTGCCAACCAAAACAGGGTTTCAGCTTGCAAGGAAGTAGTAAGAGATTCTTTTTGGGCCAAAAGATTTATAAAGATATTTTCTGCTAAAGAAAGCTTGTTTAGTCTTTGGGCCAGTAATCCAAGTTTTAATTTTTTTTCCACTGAAAGCTGATTTGGAGCAAAGGATAAAAGTTTTAAATAGGTACTTAAGGCCTCTTCAGTTTGATTAAGCTCCATGAGTAAACCTGCTTTGGCTTTTAATAACTCCACTTTTGAATTCCAGTCCAGTTTATCAGGATCGATTTGTTGTAAATACTTCCAGGCAAGTGAATTATTTTTTTCAGAATGCACTTTTTTGGCTAAGAACAAAAAGGATTTTTGCCCCAAATAACTTTTGGGAAAAAGAAAGGAAAAATGATAACTGGTGGAAAAATCAAGAGATTTTTTTGCTGCTAATTGTTTATAAAAACCAATAGGCTCAAAGGGTAAAAATTGTTCTGCCCAGGGATAGGTTAAATTGGAAAGAGGATAGTTCATTATCTTTAACAAATAAATAATAAAATAAGGAGAATATTTATTATAATTGGTTAATTTTAAATCGCTAATTAAATCTAGTTTAAAAGCTATGCTGTCAAGTTTTAAGTTGTTTTTATCTTTAAAGTAAGTTGTATATATTTGAGCTGCTTCATTAAATCTTGAATTAAAAATAAGATAACAAAAATATATTTCATAGAGATTAATCTTAATTTTTTCATTTAAAAAGAAAGATTCCAATTGTTTTTTTATAAATTCCAGTCCTTCAGTTAAATTTTTAGTTTTAAGTTCTTTAATAAATATATTTAAATTTTCATTATCAAAATAATCTAGTTTTTGGGTATTAAAGGTATTTAAATCCTGGGAAAAAATATTGCTAAATAAATTCGTAGATACCTGCTTTGTTTCTTCCAGATTAAAACTTTCCCTTAAAAAAGTTCTTAATTTATTATTCTCTATGTTATTTAAAAAATGTTTTTCTAATTCATTAAATCCTAAGTAATTTGCTAAAATATAGTTTATGACCATTAATTCATCATTTTTACTTATATCTTGAGTAGCGTAGGCTTTATTATTAGTACTAGCTTCTTGCAATTCTTTAAACAGATAATTTTTAGGCCATATTTTCAATCCAAACTCAAGAAGATGAAAAAAATCTTTTTCTTTATCCTTATCTAAATTTGATTTCCATAAAGTATCTAGCAATACTACTTCAAATAATACTTCTAAATTTTTTTCTGTTGATAATATTTTTATCGCTTCTTTTAAAGGAAGAATTTTTATTAACTTAAGATAGGTATTAATGGAATCTAAATAATTATTTTGTGTTCTTAAAACCCTAGCCAGAGTTAAATATATATAGGCTTTATTTTCAGGTGAAAATTTTTCAATAATATTTTGATTGGTTGCAATTTCTTCTTTTATCTTTTCATATTCTTTTACCTTAAATAAGGAGTTTAAATAATATATGAAATAATTTTCGTTGTTTAAATCTTTATTATCTAAAGAATCCAAAAATAAATCATAAGCTCCAACTTCATAAAGCCAGACAGAAAAATCAGACTTTTTTGTTTTTACAGTTGAAGCCAAGACCAGATTACTAATAATAGAGAAAATAATTAAAAACAAAAATATTTTTTGTTTCACTCAGAAATCTCCTTTTATTTAAATATCTTGCTAAAAATAGTCCATAAAGTATCTTTAGCTTGATGTTTTGGTTTGTATTTTTCTAAATCAATTTTTCTCTCTTCAAAGACCTTTTTTATGTTTTGAACAAAATTAAAATTGTGTGCTAATAAAGTAGAAAAGCATTCTTTATCAATTACCAGGCAGAGAGTATCTTCTACAGCCAAAACATCAGCACTTCTGGGCTCTTCAGTTAGTAAGGCCATTTCTCCAAAAAAATCCCCTTGCCCTAAAACAGCAATAGTTTGCTTTTTATCAGTTTTTATTTCTACTTTTCCTTTAAGAATAAAATAAAGTTCAGTACTTCTATCTCCTTGTTGAAAAATAAAAGTATTCTGTGGATAAGTTCTTTGATCAGAAAGCAAAAGTAAATTTTCTATTTCCTGGCTGGAAAAATTGTTAAATAGGGTAGAGGAAGTAAGAATATTTATTATTTTAGAATCAAGAGGATAAGTTTTTTCTTTTTTTCTATCAAAAATAAGGTTTTGTTTAGGTAAGGGAAAAGAAATATTTTTTTGTTTAAAAGCATACCAGAGAGAAGAAAGGATTTTATCTTGAATCTGCCGATGTTTTTCAAAACGATCTATATAATAACCTATTCTATAGATCATTCTAAAATTATCATAATCTATTAAAAGCACTCTGGGCAGGGGATTTTTAGCTATTTCCGGGATTTGTTTTAAGATTTCTAAAATTGTGCTTTTTATCCTGACAGGTGAAATAGAAAAATTTATTCCCACATCTATATATCTATATATTCTAGAGATAGGTCTACTATAGTTTATTAGAGTATCTCTAGAGATACTATTGTTGGGAATGAAAATATAATCAAAGTTTATAGTTTGTATCTTAGTATATCTCCAGTTTATCTCTACAACCCTACCTTCTAAATTATTTACTTTAATCCATTCACCAATACTAAATGGTTTTTCTATTTGAATTAAAAGCCCAGAAATTAAACTGCCAATAGTATCTTGCATGGATAGTCCAACAACACCAGTGATAATAGCAGAAGAAGTTAAGATAGAAGATAGATTTATATTGAGTACTTCACGTAAAAAAATTATAAAAAATATAATAAAAGTAGATATAATTATTAAGTCAAAATATATAAAGTTGATATTTTTATTTTTTATTTTAGGTAAGTAATAATTTTGATAAAATCCTTTTAGAAAATGTTTTAAAAGCATCCATAAAGAAATGAGATTAAGGGTAAGGGCAACTTTATTTTGAAAAATGGCCTTTAGATTATTTATTCCTAAAATAAGGTTAAAAACAAGAAGAAACAAAAGCCATTTTAAAAAGGAAAAGGTATTGCCTTGTTGGCGAGATCTAAAAATAAGTCTCCAAATCAGGCTTAGAACCAGATAAATAAGGAAACTTAAAATTAAAAGTTCACCTGATTTAGAAAAAGAAATATTTATACCTTTTAAAAATTCCTTCATCCTGAGATTTGTCTTTAAACTCAAAGAAAACTAAGCGTCAAGACAAGTTTACCTTTTCAGATAAAATTCCTTTTCTTTGGCAGCTTATTTTTATTAAAGTTTACATAATTTACATTATGAGACAAAAATTTATATCAAAATAACCGCCTGAAATATAAGATAATTGATTGAGGGATATTTGCGGGGTATTATTTGAGGAATTAAATCTTCTAAAAAATAAAAATTATTTAAAGATATTATATAATTTTTTTATATTTTAGTTAAATAATTGTTCTTAACAGTTTGAATATTTTAAATATAATAAAATTTTTAGTAAGAAAAACCGTGAGGCCTCATGAGACCTCATTGGGTATTTGTCTGATGAATAAAGGGGTTTGACAAGGAAGAAGTATTTTTGAAATATTTTTATGTTGTGATTCTTTTCAATCCTCTAGATAACTTAAAGGAAAAACAGATGGCTTTTCAGTTTTAGAAAATTAAAACCGAACCTTAAAATACAAAATCAAAAAGCCACTCCTAAACAAGCTAGAGGCTAAGTTTAGGACCAGGGCTTAACTTGTTGCTGGTTAAGCCCTTACTTTTTATACAAGGAAAAATTGGGAAGACTGAAAAAAAAACTGAAAAAAAAGAAAATAATATGAAAATTAAAAGCTGATTTGAAAAATTATTCCTTTCCCTTTAATTGTTTTAAATACTGATCCCTACAATCATAGCTACAAAAACATTCAACCTTCTCCCCTACTTTCACCCGGATATCACTGTTTTTAGGCACATAAGCCCCGCAAATAGGGTCTTTTACCATTTCATCACTTATTTGCGAAGGTTGTCCTGCTGCTGCTTTTTCCTGGGCTTTTTTCTTTTTTCTATCATTACTAATGAGTTTGAATAAAATATAAATAGCTGCAATAGTTAAAAGAATTTTAAACATTTTTCCTCCTTAGTTAAACTTTTACTTTAATTTTTTATTGGTAAATTTTATCTCCAATTAACCTATAACTTAGTTTGTTGAGATAGGTATGGATGCTTTGGTTATTGATTTTAAGTTGAGGTGCTATCTCTTTTAAGGGAATTAAGACAAAAGCCCTTTTGAGCATTTGGGGATGAGGTATGGTTAATTTCGGGGAGTTAATTTTTTTACCCTCCCAGATTAAAATATCAATATCAATTATCCTTGGACCATACCTTTCCATTCGTTTTCTTCCCATCTGTTTTTCTATAGCTAAAAGTTGGTTTAAAAAAAATATTGGCTTTACACTGGAAAGAGAGTAAAATTTGATTATTTGATTGGCAAACCAGGGCTGGTCTTTTTTTTCTTGAGGCTCTGTATAATAAATGGAAGAAGTTTGAGCTTCTATTAAGTAGGGTAAAGAATTGAGGTTATTACGAGCAAGTTTTAAGTTGTGGATTAAATCACCTAAATTACTACCCAGACTAAGATACACAGCTTCATAACTAGCACACATGAAACTGAGTTTATAGCTTAACTTCAATAAGGGCAAGGATTTTCCAATGGACTTAAAAGTTTATTTAGAGGAATTTTTACATTATCTTTTGGCCGTAAAGGGACTGTCCAAACAAACAGTGGACTCCTACCGTTTGGATTTAGAAGATTTTTTATTTTTTTTAAAAAAAAATAAGCAAGGCTTTGCAGAAGAAGATTCTCTTTTTTTATACCTGCTTTATCTTCGGCAAAAAGGTTTAAAAAGTAAAAGCATAGCCAGACATTTATCTACTTTAAGGGGGTTTTTTAATTTTTTAGAAGAAAAACAAGTGGTTAAAAACAACCCCACTTCTTCTTTGGAAAATCCCAAAATTCCCAAATCACTTCCCAAAATTCTATCTCTAAAAGAAGTACAACAAATACTCCAGGCCCCTAACCCCTCTACTTTACTTGGATTTAGAGATAAAACCATGTTAGAAATAATGTACGCTGCAGGCCTTAGGGTTTCTGAGCTTATAAACCTTAAACCCCTTGACTTTGATCCTATGCAGGGAATTTTAAAAATTTTTGGTAAGGGCTCAAAAGAAAGATTGGTCCCTCTTTATTCCAAGGCTCAAGAATTACTAAATACCTATCTTCAGGAAAAGCGAAAACTCTTTAAACCCAAAGAAGATTACATTTTTTTAAATAGAAGTGGTAAGAGATTGACCAGACAAGGAATCTGGAAAATTATTAAAAAATATGCTCAGCAAGCTAATATAATTAAAGACATATCTCCCCATGTATTAAGACATTCCTTTGCTACCCATTTATTAGAAGGTGGAGCTGATTTGTGTACTGTGCAAATCTTACTTGGACACTCTGACATTACAGCTACAGAAATCTATACCCATGTAAATTCCAACCGAATAAAAAGTATTTACGAAAAATTACATCTAAGGAACAGTTAAAGTGGATAAAAAAATAGTAGCTGAAACAATAATCACTTGCCATGCCAATGCTGATTTTGATGCCATAGCATCTATGGTGGCTGCTAAAAAACTCTATCCCGAAGGAGTTTTAATTTTTCCTGGAAGTCAAGAAAAAAACATAAAAGATTTTTTTCTCGAATCTACAAGCTATTTGTATAACTTCAAACATGCTAATGATGTAGATATTGAAAAAGTAAAAAAAGTTATTTTGGTTGATACCAAACAGTACTCTAGAGTACCTCATATACACAAAATATTAAAAAATAAAAATATATCCATCCACATTTACGACCATCACCCAGACACAGAAGATGATTTATCTGCAGATAAAATTATATATAAAAAATGGGGCTCTACCACCACTATAATTATAGATATTTTGAAAAAGCAAAATATGGACATAACTCCAGATGAAGCTACTTTATTGGGTTTGGGCATTTACGAAGATACTGGCTCCTTTACTTTTAACTCCACTACAGAGCATGACTTTTTAGCTGCTGCCTGGCTTAAAAGCAAAGGAATGGACTTAAATGTTATTGCAGAGTTTATTAATAGAGATTTCACTTCTTCTCAGATAGAGATATTAAATACCCTTATTAAAAACTCATTTACTAAAAATATAAACTCTATTGACATAACTATAACTTACATATCTTTAGATGAATACTTAGGTGATTTTGCTTTTATAGTTCATAAATTCATGGAAATTGAAAATCTAAAAGTAGTTTTTGCCATAGCAAGAATGAATGATAGAATCCACTTAGTTGCCAGAAGTAGAATTCCAGAGGTAAATGTAGGTAAAGTATGCTCCTATTTTGGTGGAGGAGGTCATACCTATGCAGCCTCAGCTTCAATAAAAGATAGAACTTTAAATCAAGTAAAAGAAGAACTTTTAGCCATTTTATTTTCAATTATAAATAGCGAGTTAAAAGTAAAAAAATTAATGACTTCTCCAGCTATTGTTATAGAAAACAGAAAAAATTTAAGACAAGCTGCTGAACTTATGACTAAACTGGGATTAAAAGCCATTCCTGTAGTTAATGAAAAAAATGAATGTATAGGAATACTTGAACATCAGATAGCTGAAAAGGCAATTTTACATGGATTGGGAGAGTTAAATTTAGAAGACTATATGCAAAAAGATATATCTTGTGTAGATAAGGAAACCTCTTTATACACAGTTATAGACATTATTTTACGCCAAAGACAGAGATTAGTTCCTGTGGTAGATAAAAATAAAGAAGTTGTTGGGGTTTTTACTAGAACAGATTTAATCAACTTTCTGGTACAAGAGCCCTTAAAACTTCCGGAAAACCTTTTAAATAACCATCCCAAAGAAAAAAATATCCAGCGACTGTTAAAAGAAAAGCTGGATAAAAAGAGTTTAGAGTTGGTAATGCTAGCTGGCAAGGTGGCCAAACAACTCAACTTCCAGGTATATCTAGTAGGAGGTGTGGTTAGAGACCTTTTATTAAATGTTCCTGTAAAAGATTTAGATTTTGTGGTGGAAGGGGATGGAATAGCTTTTGCCCAGCATTTTGCCCAGATTATTGGAGGAAGGGTTAGAAGCCATAAAAAGTTTAAAACTGCTGTCATTATTTTAAATAATGAACAGAAAATAGATGTAGCTACGGCCAGGCTGGAATATTATGAATATCCTGCTGCCTTGCCCATTGTAGAACTTTCTTCTTTAAAAATGGACCTCTTTAGAAGAGACTTTACCATCAATACCCTGGCCATTCATCTTAATCCAGAAAATTTTGGAAAGCTCATTGATTTTTTTGGAGGACAAAGAGATTTAAAGGAAAAAACTATTCGAGTTATCCATTCTTTAAGTTTTGTTGAAGACCCTACCAGGATTTTAAGAGCTATTCGCTTTGAACAAAGATTCAACTTTAGAATAGGTAAACAAACAGAAAAATTAATAAAAAGCGCCTTAAAAATAAAAATATTTGATAAGTTATCAGGGACTAGAATCTTACACGAATTAAAACTTATTTTTCAAGAAGAAAAAGTAGTTCAATGTTTAAAAAGATTAAAGGAGTTAGAGATACTTACTGCTATTCATCCTAAACTGGATTTAAACCTAAAAAATATAAAAATAATTGAAGAGATAGAAAAGGTGCTACACTGGTACACTCTACTCTATTTAAAAGAAAAGGTTAGAAAAGATATATTATATCTTTTAGCTTTATTGTCAGATCTAAATTATGAAGATTGTAAATTGGTTATAAATAGGTTAAAATTATCTAAAAAAGAGACCAGAGTATTTTTTGAAATAAGAGAAAAATCAAAAAATTCCTATATAAATATAATTAGAAGTAGAGAAAAATTCTTAAAACTAAGTGAAATTTATTTTTTATTAGAAGATATTCCTTTGGAAGGTATAATTTATCTATTAGCTATCTTAAAAGATGAAAAGATAAGAGAAAACATCTCCTTATATATTTCCCAATATAGAAAACTAAAACTTTTTATCTCAGGAAAAGACTTAATAAATCTTGGCTTAAAACCAGGACCTAAATTTAATTTTATTTTTCAAAAGATTAAAAAGGCTTTTCTTGAAGGCAAAGCCAAAGATAGAGAAAGTCAATTAAAATTGGCTAAAGAAATTATAGCTACCTGGAAGTAAAAAAATGGTGGGCAATGCAGGATTCGAACCTGCGGCCTTCAGCTCCGGAGGCTGACGCTCTATCCACCTGAGCTAATTGCCCACCCAACCCAAAGACAGTTTTCTATGGACTTAAGAAAAGCTCTTGTCAAGGTTTAAAGAATCCCTTAGGCTAATAAACATGCTGAAAAAAAGAATTATTGTTGCTATCACTGGAGCCAGTGGGGTTATTTATGGTATCAGGCTCCTGGAAGAACTTTTCCTAAGAGATAAGGAAATAGAAGTACATGCTATTATCTCTGAAGTGGGAAAACAGGTCCTGGATTTAGAGGTCCCTAATTGGTCAAAAAGACTTCCCTCTTCTTTAAACATTTATGGAGAAAAGGAATTTACTGCTCCCATGGCTAGCGGGTCCTGGAAGCACGCAGGATTGGTTGTTGTCCCTTGCACCATGGCTACCTTGGGAGCCATTGCCAATGGAGTTGGGCACAACCTTATTCATAGGGCTGCGGATGTATGTTTAAAAGAAAAGCGCACCCTGATTCTGGTGCCCAGGGAAACGCCTTTAAATACCATTCACTTAGAAAATATGTTGAAATTAAAAAGGGCTGGAGCAATCATTTTACCACCCTGCCCTGGCTTTTATCATCAACCCCAACACTTAGAGGATTTAATCAACCAAATTGTAGGAAGAATTCTGGATCAATTGGGAATAGAACATAAACTTTTTCTTCCATGGGGAGAAACTAAAAAGGAGGTTTAAGGTATGAGCAATAAACTTATCTGGCATGGACACGCAAATTTTGAAATTATAACCCCTAACTTAAACATTTTAATTGACCCCTGGTTTGACGGTAATCCCAGTGCTAAAATCAGTTTTAAAGATTTAAAAAAGGTAGATTTGGTCTTGGTTACGCACGACCATGCAGACCATTTGGGGCAGGCAGTGGAAATCTGTAAACACTTTAACGCCTCTTTAGGAGCTATTGTAGAAGTAGCTGAAAAATGTCAACAAAAGGGAGTAAAACAGGAACAAATTTTAAATGGCATAGGTTTTAATATTGGAGGTACAGTAGAGTTTAAAGGGATAAAAATTACTATGACTCAAGCCTTTCATTCTGGAAGCAATACTTTACCTGTAGGCTTTATTTTAAGCTTAGAAAATGGTTACACCCTTTATCATGCAGGTGACACTGGTATTTTTAAATCCATGGAAGTGTGGGGAGAGCTCTATTCTTTGGACCTGGCCTTACTTCCCATAGGAGGAGTTTTTACCATGGACCCCAAACAAGCTGCCTATGCCTGTAAATTACTTAAGTGTAAAAAAGTAATTCCTATGCACTGGGGCTCTTTTCCTGTACTGGAGCAAAATATTGATAATTTTAAGCGATTTTTAAATGAATATGCTCCCTCTACTGCTTTAGTAGAGGCCAAAATAGAAGAAGAAGTAATTTTAGATTAAAAGTAAAAGCCCCTTTTAAAAGGGGCTTTTTTTAAGCAAAACAAATTTCTACAATTACTGGACCAAAAGCACTTTCAAAGGGTATGACCAAAATAGCCTTACTGGAAACATGGCTAATGGAATGATTTTTTCCAGTCACCACAGAAGGAATGCCTGCTTCAAAGGTCATACCTATTTCATCCATTCCCCTTCTGGCCTGGCCAGAAATCATGTTGGTAAACTCTCCTACTGCATCTACTACATCCTTGCTTATAGTGGAAAATTCTTCTCCCAGCATCTGACTAACAATACCTAAAACACTCTGCTCAGTAAAAGTTACAGACATACTTCCCTTGGACTTACCATCTGGGCTGGAAAAACCAATTATTCCACTCACGTCCCCGGAAGAAGTAGTATCCTTTTTTACATAGGGTTTTCCAGGCTTAACTTCTACCATAGCCATGGTAGAAAAGACATTACTTACTGCGTCTACTACCTTTTTAACTACCTGTTTGATTTTCTCTTCCATACTTAACTCCCTATTTACTGCTAAGACCAGACTCTCATAATAAAAAGGAGGTCAAAAATCTAGTTTATTTTTGGGAGGGCAATTTATTTATTTTAACTAGAAATTTAGAATTTCAAATGGTCCAATTGGGTATAAAAAGTTTCGGATGCTCAACGCCTTTCGGCATCAGAGATCAAATCAGTAGATAGTTTAAAGAAGTTGATTTGTTATTGTAGTAAGGTGCTCAACGCCTTTCGGCATCAGAGATCAAATCAGTAAACAAGCCCACAGAGAAAACTCCCAGATTCTTGGTGCTCAACGCCTTTCGGCATCAGAGATCAAATCAGATATCAGTTATGATTTTCAGAGAAAAAGGGTTGTCCATCGTAAGTGCTCAACGCCTTTCGGCATCAGAGATCAAATCAGGCGCTGTCCGGACTGTTTAGTGTTTTATCAAAAAGTGCTCAACGCCTTTCGGCATCAGAGATCAAATCAGTCGATGTCAGGAAGGGTCATCCACTCGGGAGTCCGTGCTCAACGCCTTTCGGCAGATATTAGTGCTCAACGCCTTTCGGCATCAGAGATCAAATCAGTGTGTCATCATTCCAGGGGGTTACTGCCTTTACTAGTGCTCAACGCCTTTC
>LGER01000084.1 GCA_001507915.1 Desulfonauticus sp. 38_4375
GTTAGAATTGTTCCTTGATGAAAAAAGGATTGCGACAATGTAATCAGGCACTACATAAATTAACACGCCACCAGGACTTAGTTAGAATTGTTCCTTGATGAAAAAAGGATTGCGACCGTTAGTTGGAAGATAGATGGCAAGGTATGCTTGCCATTTACCGTTAGAATTGTTCCTTGATGAAAAAAGGATTATAGTTGATTAGACTAGTAATGATTTAGTTTGTGGACTTTAAAGAGGTAAATGTATAAGCAATAAGAAATAATTTTTTAACTAATATTTTTAGAACAAAGAAAATTTGGTTTGTTTTTTGGGGTAATATTATTTATCTTGAAGTTTTAAAGGAGTTTCTTGATTTCCTCTTTAAGATTTTTTAATTTTTTATCAGAAATTATCCTTATTCCCCATGACCTGGCTCTTTGAATTAAGTTGTCTGAGGTATGTAAGCCTATAAAAATAGGATAACCATATATCCCAGCAACCTTATTCTTGATAGATTCTAGTTTGTAAAGATAATCAACATCTGTCTTTAAAGGTTTTTTAGAAGATTCAAAGTCAGTTTTCTTGGTAGTTTTGCATTCAATTATATAAAGTTTATTTTTTATGCAAAAGGCTATATCCAGTTCATTTTTATTTTCTTCTAAGTCTACTACTTTTATATTTTTGGCTAAATCTTTTATACCTATTTCTTCTTTTAGTTCAAGCAAACAAGTAAACACATAATCTTCTAACCATCCACCATTGCAGAAAAACCTTTCTTTTTCCCCTGTAAAGATAATAGTATCTTTATTTATATTTAGCATTTTTCTTTCTTGTAGAAAAGATAATTGTTTTTTTATATATGTGCTGTTTTTTTTAATCATTACCTTATTGTTTGAGTTGTTAGCTTGGCTAGATAGATAATTCAGAATTGAAAAAAAATTTTTATTTTTACAAACTATGTTTAATAACTCTGGTATTGAGGCAAGAAACTTTTTCTCTGGTTTTTTAGTTTCTTTTGATTTAATTTTATATCCATAAAGACTTAAATAGTTTTCCAGGTCCAAAATATCAGGCAAAGGAGTTTCTTTGAACTCTGGAGTTATTTGAAGTATTTTTTGATTAGCAGTATCAACATATAAAGAGCGAATTTTTCTTTTTTGGCAAAATTCATAGGCACTGATGGTCATCATCTTGGTCCCACCAGTAAGATTGAAATGTAGGTTTTCTTCTTGAGGGATGTGTTTGTTTAGCTTTTCAATTATTTCTGGGTAATTGTAAGAAGAAACCTCTATTTTTTGGCATTTCCAGTTATATGTAGAGCATATTTGGGCAAAAATTTCATATTTTTTCTTCATCTGGGAGGTAGCGATAATATATACGAAATTTATTTTTTCCTTGTTTAAGTATAGAGGTATAAAGTTGGGAATTAACTGCTCAGATATGATTACAATGTGTTTTTCCATTTTTCTTTCCTTAGCAATGTTTGGCAAATATTGTTTTTGTTATCTTTTTTTCTTTTTTTGATAGAACTTAGCCTATGAGTGTAGTGTACATAACTAAACCAGGCGTAAAAGTCCACTTGGAAAAAAATCACCTTTTGGTAAAAGGGGAAAATTATCTACAAAATATTTATACTTTTAATTTGGATAGGCTAGTTCTGGTAGGGAAGGTAGAAATTACTCACGCTGCTTTAGTACATTTGTTTCGCAACGGTGTTAGTGTTGTCTTTTTAAGTAGAGGCGGTCAATTTTTAGGTTCTTTATCTGGGCCAGATAATAAAAACACTGTGCTTAGACTGACTCAGTATCGTTGTTTTGAAGATAAGGACTTTCGTTTGCAAATGGCCAAAAGCATAGTGCAAGGAAAGATAATCAATTTGCGCACCTTGGTTATGCGTATGGCCAGAACCAAAAAGAGTGCAGTAGCCGACCAGGTGGCAGATAGGTTGAATAAGGTTTTAACTCTGGTAGAGCAGGCCAAGGACTTAGAAAGCCTTAGAGGCTTTGAAGGTCAGGCCAGCAGGGAATACTTTAGGGCCTATAGAGAAGGATTTTCTAAGGCTTTAAAGTTTAGCAAACGGGTACGCAGGCCTCCTACAGACCCGGTAAATGCCTGTTTATCTTTTGGCTATATGGTCCTTTATAGCTTGGTTTTAGGAGCAGTACAGAGCAAGGGGTTGGATGCTGGCTTAGGGAATTTGCATGCCATAAGTTATGGGCGTAATTCTTTAGCCTTAGATTTAATGGAAGAGTTTCGACCTATTGTCGTGGATATGACTGTCCTGGCCCTTTTTAATTTAAAAATACTTGCTCGTGATAATTTTATTTTTGAAGAGATAAAAGAAGTAGAAGAAAAAGGAGAAGAATTTGTAAAACAAGTTGATCCTTTAAATTCAGAAATCTTTCTACCCAAAGAACATGAATTGGAAGAAAGCATCGTGGAAGAGCCAAATAAGGTTACTAAGGTTTTGTTAAATAGAGAAGGTAAGAAAAAATTTATAAAACATTTAGAAAAAAGGCTTAGTAAGAGCATCTTTTATCCTTTAAAAGAGAAACAGTGCTTTCTACGAGATATAGTTCACTATCAGGTAGAGCACTATATTTCTTGTCTAAAGGGAGAAAGTA
Organism: Desulfonauticus sp. 38_4375; assembly: GCA_001507915.1. Taxonomy (GTDB): domain Bacteria; phylum Desulfobacterota; class Desulfovibrionia; order Desulfovibrionales; family Desulfonatronovibrionaceae; genus Desulfonauticus. Next base: position 2,604 of record LGER01000084.1, read on the forward strand.
AAGACTATATTCCTTTTGTTATAAGATAATGCTTTATGTAGTTAGTTATGATATTTCTTGTCCTAAAAGGTTAAATAGGGTTTTCAATGCCCTTAAGGATTTTGGAGTTCCAGTACAATACTCTGTATTTGAGTGTGATTTATCTTTGTCTCAGGTTGAGGAAATGCTGGAAAGGGTTTCTGCAATTTTAGATCTGGAAGAAGATAGCCTTTTATTATATCCTGTATGTAAAGTTTGTCGCCAGAAAACCAAAATTTCTGGGATAGGAGAAGTTTGGATAGATAAAGAATTCTGGGTTTACTGATGTGGTTCCTAGTGATTTATGATATTCGTAATCCTCGTAGGTTGAACAAGGTGGCTAAAATCATGGAAGGCTTTGGCCAGAGGGTGCAGAAGTCTGTTTTTGAATGCTCTTTGGATAAGTCTAGTTTTTATAAATTGCAAAAACAAGTAGAATCAATTATTAATCCTCAGGAAGATACAGTAAAATATTTTTATTTGTGTAATAAATGTTATGAAAAGGCTATTTTATTAGGTAGGGGTAAAAGATTTTTAATTTTTCCAGAGGTAGCAATAATATGAACATACTTTTATGTCTTTCAGGTCTTACTCCACAAGTAATTACAGAAAGTTTATATGCTCTTGCTTTTAAATATAATCCGCCTTTTATTCCACACCAAATAAAAGTTTTAACTACAGCTAAGGGCAAAGCTTTAATTCAGGAAAAACTTTTACATCCTGTAGAAGGAAGGTTTTTCCATCTATGCGAAGAATATAATTTGGGTTCAATCATTTTTGATGAAGAGGATATTTATGTTTTCAAAGGAGAAGAAGAGCTTTGGGATTTACAAAACAGCCTGGAAAATAGCTTGGTAGCTGATTTTATTTTACAAAAGGTAAAAGAGATATGCCTTCCCCAAGAAAATATAGTTTATGCTTCTTTAAGTGGTGGTAGAAAAACTATGAGTTTTTATCTGGGTATGGCTATGCAATTTTATGCCAAAAAAACAGATAAACTGTTTCATGTCTTGGTAAATCCATCTTTTGAAAACCATCCGGAGTTCTTTTTCCCTTCTAAAATCGATAAAAATATTATGGTTTATGATGCAGAAGCCAAAAAAATGGTAGTAAAAAAATCTCAAGAAGCAGAAATTAAGCTGGCTGAAATTCCCTTTGTAAGGCTTAGAGATAAATTAAACTGGGATATGGATAAAAAACTGTCTTTTAAAGAACAGGTTCAAGCAGTAGAATATAGTCTTCAACAAAATTATTGTTTGGAGCTGGACATGGAGAATACTTCTATAGTTTATCAAGATAGAGTAGTAAAATTAACTCCTTTAGAATTTTCTATTTATTTTGTTTTATTGGATAGTAAAAAAGGTTGTAATAATAAAGAATGTATTAGATGTGCTAAATGTTTTTTAAATCCAAGGGAATTTCCTGTTGAAAACTTTATTTTGATTTTAAAAAAAATATGGGGAAATTGGTCTTTGCGTGTGGAGAATATAGAAAAAAGATTAACAACTAAAGACACTTTATCCTGGTTTTTACAAAATAAATCCCGTATTAACAGCAAAATTAATAGTGTTTTTAAAGGTAAACATCTGGAGATAGTGGGTAAAAAGAATTATGGAAGCACTACCTATGGAGTGTTTGTGGTTAAAGAGCAAGTAAAGTTTAAGGGGTTCAAGTTGTTTTCTAATTAGTTTAAAGTATTTGTAGAAAAGTAATAAAATTAACTGCCCTAAATGTATTGTTTATAAACTTTAAGTTTTATTTTTTATTGTAATTAAATTGCAAGTTTATTTGATACTTGACTCTCTCAGGAGTCCAGCCAGGAAGAAATGCTGAATTCGCATCTAATACTATAAAACTCATTCCTCCTAAAGGATAAGGGGTTCCATCACCTAGACCTGTCCAACTAATACTTTTTTGCAAAGAGTTAGGAGTGATTGTATCCATTATGGTTAGGAGCCAGGCTATAGGCCTGTATTCTTGAAAAACAGGTTTGCAGGATGTATTGCTAGTAGGACGAAGAAGCATTGCCTTTTCTCCTTTAGCTGAAAGAGAAAAGGCGTATTGTTTTTTAAAGAAAAACATATCAATTAAAATTTTTTCTATTACCTCACCTCTTCTTTTTCCTGAGAAGTCAATTATTTTAGTGCCCATACATATTCCACTTTCATCAAATACTTCGCTCCCTAAGTCCCAGGAAATAATGGGGGTTTCACATATATAACGCTCCCAATTGCCTTCTGAATTTTTTAATTTTGCTTTTCCTTTTATATTGGCTTTAAAAAAGCCAGTGTAACGAAGGTTATTTTTGGTTTCATCCCAAGAAAGGTGAATACTTGGAAGTTGCTATCGCCTTTGGTGAATACAAAATTTTTTTCATATCGGTAAGAAGGGTCGGGTTCTTGAAGAGGACCTTTAAAGGTTTCACTTTTTTTATCATTTCCTGCTATAACAGTAATTTTTAATGGTTTACACTCTTTATGTAAAAGAACTTCTGCAATTTCATATTTGCCATTCTCATCTGTAAAACCTTCCCAGATACTATTATCTATTAGGGATTGTATTGTTATTTTAGCGTTTTCTACTGGTTTTTTACCAGAAGAAGTAATAGCTTCTACCTTACCAAATACAGTACCGTAAAAACCTTGATTGTATTGTAGTGCTTTGGGTAAAGAATAACGCTTAGCTAACTCTTTATAGCTTTTATGTCCTTTATCACAACCATTGGGAGGAATCTTGCACATGGAATCCTTAAAAAACTCTTCCATCAAATCAGTGGCATCCTTTTCCGCATCTCCAAAGTTCCACCAGCGAGCCTCTTGG
>LGER01000018.1 GCA_001507915.1 Desulfonauticus sp. 38_4375
GCAAGGCAAGATAGATGCTTCAGTGTGGGAAAAGGAAGGAGAAGACTTACTCTATTTTGAAGTGGATAAGCAACTAGAGGCTCAAAAAGTCCTTGGCTGGGGACAAAAACTGAAAAATTATTTTTATGGCAACCTGGGGAGATATGTTCTGGAAACCCGGGTTGAGCAGCAGGATAAAAGTTTTTTCCCCTATCATGCTGATTTTTATTCCAGGTTGGGCATGACCTTTAGTCATGGGGATTATGCCAAGCGCAAGGAAGTAAAAGACTCCTTGCAAGTAGCCTGGGAGCTTTTTGTCAGGTCTTTAGAGTTTCAGGTAAATGAGCGAGCCTTTTTAGGCCTGGCTATTTTGGCCCAGAAAAGAGGGGATTATCATACGGCCAAGGTGCTGGGAGAAAAGGGCTTAGCCTATTTCCCCCAGAGCAAGCACTTAAGAATTTGTCTGGGGGTAAGTTTGCTTAATCTGGGCCAAAAAGAAAAGGCCAGAGAGTGTTTTCTACCTTACGCCTCAGAAGATGAAGTAGCCAGAAGTTATCTTGAGCAGTGCGTGTAGGTTAAGGCAAAAGTTTGTTGGCCAGTTCTTTGGCCTGGTCAAAGATTTCTGGATAGTTTTCTATATCTCCTTTGGCATAAGGTCCACATACCCGTAAAAGATGGGAGTGGGTAAAGCCCAGCCAGTTAAAAAAATAACTATAACGAGGATAGATATCAGCGAAAAGTTTTTCCTTGGGATGTCCCTGTACAAGGATAAAAACTAGATGTTTCCCAGGTTGCAAGCGGGTTTTGACTTCTTTGTTGGTGGCATAATCTGGTCTTAGGAAGGAAAAGGTTCTGTCTATAAAAGCCTTTAGCTGGGCTGATACTTCGCCAAAATACACGGGTGAGGCCAGTACCAAAAGGTCTGAGTCAGCTACTTTTTGTAACACAGGTTTTAGGTCGTCTTCGCCAATGCAGTGCTCCAGCCTGGTTTTGCAGGCAAAGCAGGCCTGACAGCCCTTGTAGGTGAGGCCATTTAAGTGATAGGTGCTTACTTCTGCGCCTTTGGCTTGCAAGAGGGAAGTGAAAAAGTCGGCTAAAGTAGAGCTATTGCCTTTTCTTCTGGGACTTCCTAAAAGGGAAACTACTTTCATTTTTAAGCTCCTTAAAAAAACTCTTATTTTAAATTAGATAAAGAAAAAGCCAAGGAGTGTAAATATGCCTGATTTAAAAAAATCTTGGGGCTGGCAATACTGGCAAAAAACAAAGTTTAAAAGAGAAGAGCTTCCCTTCTGGGAGCCTTTGCGAATTGGCCCGGAAAAAAAGAAGACAGAAGACCAGGTAGCAGAAATTTTTCTTCCTGCACCGCAACAGGACGACTTTTTAGAATTAGTAAAAAAGAGGAGGTCTCAAAGAAGGTTTAAAGATGAGTTTGTAGACTTAAAAAACCTTAGTTATCTCCTTTATGCTGGGTATGGAGTAAGTGGGAGAGCAGGATTTTATGCCTTAAAAACTGCTCCTTCTGCTGGAGCACTTTATCCCTGTCAGCTTTATGTGGTGGCCAGAAAGGTGAGCGACCTGGAGCCTGGAGTGTACTTTTTTGAACCAGAGAAATTTAAACTGGAACAGAAAAGAGAAGGAGATTTTTCTTCAAACCTGGCTAAAGCCTGTCTGGACCAGAGTTTTGTGGGCAAGGCTGCCTTTAATATTGTCCTTAGTGCAGTTTTTAGAAGGAATATGATTAAATACGGCCATAGAGGGCTCAGGTATATTTTGCTGGATGCCGGGCATATTGCGCAAAATATTTTGCTTGCAGCAACTCACCTGGGATTGGGTGCCTGCCCAGTGGCAGCTTTTTTTGATGAAGAGGTAGATAATATTTTGCAAATAAATGGAGAAGAAGAAAGTACTCTTTATTTGTTGAGTGTAGGTAAAAGTTAAAGCCAGGATTTTGGTCCTGGCTTTAACTGAGAAGAGAGACTTTTAGGGGAGGTGTTAGCCCATAGCTTGAGGTCCTGTTTCTTCAGTTCGAATGCGTAAGGCCTCAGCTATTTCCAGCACAAAGATTACGCCATCTCCTTCTTTGCCAGTATAAGCCCCTTCCTGGATGGCTTTTAAGCAGGGTTGGACAAAGTCTTCATTAACCCCAATTTCCAGGCGAACCTTTTTGAGAAGGTTTACCTCTTTTAAAACTCCTCGGTAAGTTTCGGTAAACCCCTTTTGCCTGCCACTACCCAAAACATTGGTAACAGACATGTTGTATATTTTAGCAGCGTAAAGTTTTTCTTTTACGTCATTTAATTTTTCTGGCCGAATGTAAGCTATAACTAGTTTCATAAGACTGTACTCCTTTTGGCTTTATTCAGTAGTAAAAATCTGAAAGCTGGGATAGGCTTCCATTCCGTGTTCCTCGATATCCAGGCCCTTAATTTCCTCTTCCTTGCTTACTCGAATGCCCATGCTTTTCTTAAGCAAACCAAAGAGTATTAAGCCGCAACCAAAAGCCCAGAGAAAACCACTGGCCACACCAATAAATTGAGTGACAACCAGTTTAAAGCTTCCACCATAGAAAACCCCGGTTGCATCGCCAAACCCTGGAGCGGCAAAGAAACCCACAGCCAGGGTTCCAAAGGCTCCACACACGCCATGTACAGAAACTGCACCCACTGGGTCATCTATTTTTAGTTTTTTATCCAAAAATTCCACAGAAATCACACATAATATTCCAGCCATAAGACCTATGAGGATTGAACCCACAGGTGATACTTCATAACAGCCAGCAGTAATACCCACCAAACCAGCTAGGGCTCCATTTAAGCTAAAGGAGACATCAGGCTTGCCAAATCTTAGCCAGGCAGCAAGCATGGCCCCAATTACACCTGCAGCTGCAGCCAAGTTGGTGTTTACAGCAATATAGCCAATAGTCCCATCCACGCTAGTGGTGCTTCCAGGGTTAAAACCAAACCAGCCAAACCAGAGGATAAAAACCCCTAAACCAGCTAAGGGAATGTTGTGTCCTGGAATGGCCTTAGATGTTCCGTCTGGAGTATATTTCCCAGTCCTGGGCCCTAAAAGAAGAGCACCAGCTAAAGCCAACCAACCGCCAATGGAATGGACCACTGTGGAACCAGCAAAGTCAATAAAACCAAGGCCTTCTAACCAGCCAGAACCCTCATCTCCCAGGAGCAGACTTCCCCAGGCCCAGTGCCCAAAAAGGGGATAGATAAGGGCACTGACCACTATGGAAACAATGACATAAGCAGGAAACTTCATGCGCTCAGCCACGCCTCCAGAGATGATGGTGGAAGCTGTAGCGCAAAATACACACTGGAAAAACCAGAAGGTAAGTATCCAGGCACCACCACTGGCAAAATTAACTCCTTTTAGACCAAAGAGAGAAGTTCCAACAATTCCACCCACATCTGTTCCAAACATAAGCCCAAACCCCAGAAGAAAAAACAAAATAGAACCAAAGGCAAAATCAATAAGATTTTTCATCAGGATATTGCCAGCGTTTTTGGCTCTGGTAAAACCAACCTCTACCATGGCAAAGCCAGCTTGCATAAACATAACCAAAATGGCTGCCAACAAAGTCCAGAGAATATTGGCCCTGTCCTGGGTTAAAAAACTGTCTTCAGCCCAGGCTAGAGAAGGACTACTTAAGATTAAGACTAAAAATAAAAACCACCCTGCTTTTTTAAACACTCTCCACCTCCTGATTTAAATATTGCTTATTTTCTTAAAAGCAATAAAAGGGCCAGGAGTATAACTTATTGAAATAAAAGAATTTCTTTCTGGGCCGGGTAATAATTTTATGCAAAAATGTAAAAAATATGTAGAAATTAGTAGGGTTTTTAGGTTTTAAAATAACAGAATTGTAAAATTAAAACCTGGAGAAAGGGTTAAGAGAAAATCAGGTTATTGTTTGGTTTTAAGTTTTGCGCGTATGAGTTTGTCCATTTCTACCACCAGAATTACGCTCAAAGAAGTGAGGAGGATAATAAGCCATTGGTTTGGACTAAGAGAGGTAGTCCTAAATATCTGTTTAAGAAAGGGAGTATAGAGTACTGCCAGTTGAGATAAAAAGGCTACAATTAAGCTGTAGAACAGAAAGGGGTTGTTAAAGGGGTTCAGTTTAAACAGGGAAAGAGTTTCTGACCTGGAATTTAGGGCTTGAAAAAATTGGAAAAATACCATTGTGGTCATGGCTACGCTTCTGGCTTCCTCCAGAGGATAACCTTGTTTTAAGGCTAAATAAAAATTAAAAATAACTCCTAAACCAATGGTTATAGCTACCAGGATGGTTCTTTGAAGGAGTAAAGAAGAGATAATTGGTTCTTTAGGTGGCCTGGGTGCACGGTATTGAATATTTTTCTCTCCAGGTTCAAAGGCCAAGGCTATGTCCTGTAAACCATTGGTGACCAGATTTATCCAGAGCAGCTGAACTGCCAGATAAGGAATGGGTAAATTTAAAAGTAAGCTTAACAGAATGGAAATAACAGCAGCTATGCCTGTAGGTAGGAGAAAAAATATGACTTTACGAATATTGTCAAATACAATGCGCCCTTCTTTCAGAGCATAGGCAATGCTAGCAAAATTGTCATCCAGGATGACCATGTCAGCAGCTTCTTTGGCCACATCAGTGCCTGATTTACCCATGGCAATTCCAATGTGAGCGCTTTTTAGGGCTGGAGCGTCGTTTACTCCATCGCCGGTAACCGCTACAATTTCTCCTTGTTCTTTGAGTAAATTGACAATCTGGAGTTTATGCTCTGGAGAAACTCTGGCAAAAATGGTGGTTTCTTTTAGTTTTTGTTTTAACTCTTCTGGAGATAAACTTTCCAATTCAATTCCTGTTAGGGTTGAAGTATTTTTTTCTGCCAGTTCAAGTTGCTCTCCGATACTTTTGGCTGTGAGGGCTTGATCTCCTGTGAGCATCAATATGCGCACTCCAGCCTTTTTCAATTCCTTAATGGCCTGTTTGGCTTCTTCTCGAGGGGGGTCTATGAGACCTTGTAAGCCAGCAAAGATTAGTCCACTTTCTAGGTCCTGGGTTCTGATTTTATGAACATCCCTGGGAAGTTCTTTGTAGGCAAAGGCTAAAACTCTAAGACCTTGGGAAGCAAAACTTTTTTCTGCTTCACTAAAAGCTTTTTGGGGAAAGGATTCTTCCAAGAGGCAATTGGTGCAAATTTTAAGAAGATGTTCCAATCCTCCCTTTAAGAGAAGGATATTTTTCTCTTCTCCCTGATGTAAAGTGGCCATGTATCCCCTTTCTGATTCAAAGGGCAATATGTCCAGAAGAGGATATTTTTTTTGTTCCTCTTCCAGCAAAAGACCCGCTTTTAAGGCTGCTATAAGCAAAGCCCCTTCAGTGGGGTCGCCTTGTACCTGGTAGCTATTATCCTGGAAAATTAGCCTGGATTCATTGCAGAGTAAGCCAATGCGCAAGATATTTTTTACCCTTGTTTCTTCTTCTGGCTTAAGGGGCATTTTTTCATGTAAAATTCTACCCTTTGGCTCATAACCAGACCCTTCTACCTCATAAGTATGTTGACCATCAAAGATAAGTTTGGTGGTCATTTGATTTTTGGTAAGAGTCCCTGTTTTGTCAGAACAAATAACCGTAGTGCTGCCTAAGGTTTCCACTGTGGGCAAGGTACGAATAATAGCATTTTGTCTAGCCATGCGGTTAACTCCTATGGCTAGAGCGATGGTTACCACAATAGGCAGTCCTTCAGGTATGGTGGCCACAGCAGCAGCTACAGCTGTAAGAAAAATTTCCGTTAGAGGAATTTCTTTTAGATGACCTGCAATGGTAATTAAAAGGGCAGAGCCCAAAACCAGTAGCCCTAGTCTATTACCTAAGGAATCTATTTTTTGTTGAATGGGAATTTTAGTAAGCTGGCTGGCTTTGGTCTTGGCTGCAATGTTTCCCAAAACAGTATTGGCCCCTGTTTCTACCACTACTCCCAGTCCGCGACCTTTGGTTATCCAGGTGCCCATAAAAAGCATATTTTTTTGTTCAGCAAGAGGTAGCCTGGAGTTGGCTGTAAATTCACTTTCTTTTAAACTGGGAAGAGATTCGCCAGTTAATATGGACTCGTCAGCATACAGACTTTTGCTCTCCAGCAATCTTATGTCTGCTGGCACCTTGTCGCCAGAACTTAGCACCACTATATCGCCTGGCACCAAGGCTTTGCTATCCAGGCTGATTTTTTGCCCTTCTCTAAGGACAGTACTTTCTACATTGACCAGCTTTTGGAGGTCTAAGACGCTTTTGGCTGCCTTATATTCCTGAATAAAACCTATTAGTCCATTTAGAATAATCACTGAGAAAATAACAATGCCATCAATAAAATGGCCAAGTGAAAAGGTAACAATTCCAGCTACAATCAAGATATAAATGAGCGGGCTTTTAACTTGTTCTATAACCAGTTTAAATAGATTTATTGTTTCTGATTTTTCAATTTCATTGGGCCCAAAAACTTGCAGGCGCTTTTCTGCTTCCTGCAAGCTAAGGCCAGAAAGGGAAGTGTTTAACTGCTTTAGAACTTCTTTTTTTTCTTTTTTATACCAGGACATGTTCATCTTTTAGTGTTTTGCTTCTCTTACACATAATAAGAACAGAAGAAGGAATCAAGATTTTTTTAAATCAATTTAGATTAATATCCTTACTCTTTTATAATAAAGACACACAGTTTTTTTTAATAGAGGATTTAGGCCTTTTTTTAGGCTAGGCTAAGTTAAAAAAAACAGATGAAATTGTGTTTTTATGCGTTTTTTTAATAAAAATAATTCTGATAAAGTATAAAAATTTCTGTTTTTATGGCTGAAGTAGGTGCTTTAGTATGTTATGTAGCGACTGGTTGAGTTTTTTTTTTGATTGGAAAAATAAGTTTTAATTTTATATTTTGGATAAGAATGGCTAATTATAAATTTGATTTTTATATAAAAATGTGTATTTAATATTAATTTTTAGAAGTTTATAGCTTTATGTAGATATTGTTTTATGTTTTATAAGGTTGTAGTTAGTTTTCTTTGTTCTTTATTTTATTTTTATATTATTTGATTAATTTTATATTTTTTTTATAGGTTGTTTTAATTTTTTTGATTATATTTAATTTTTTTTGTTTAATGATTTAATTTTATTTTAATCTAAGGTAGTGTGTAAGGTTTTAATTTGTTTGTTTTGTTTTTGTTGTTATATTGTTTTTTTTATGTGTGTAGTATGTGTAAGTATTTCTTGATATAAGGGTTGATATGCTTTTTTTTATAAAATTTTCTTGACCAATGATTGTTGGAGATATATTTGCGCTTTATGTTTTTGGGCGTTTTAGTTGGTTAATTGTTTTAAATAATAAGGAGAGAGGCCATGGAACAACAAATAAAACAATCTAATTTTATTAAGTTTATTTCTTCTGATACTAAAAGTATTGCTGAAAAAGATGATGAACCTCCGGGTAGTAGGGGAGAAGTTTCTGTTTTTTCTACATTGTCTTTTAAGTCTAATTTTCTAATCAATTCCATATCTGTTCCTTACAACCATATTTATCATAGCCGCAGGTCAGAAGATGAAAAAATAAAATATTTTCGTCGTACTTTTTTCCCTTTAACTACAGTAAAAGAATGGAATGATTGGCATTGGCAGGTAGCAAATCGTATTCATAGGATTGAGCAGTTAAATAAGTTTTTAACTCTTGCAGAAGATGAAAGGTTGGTTCTTAGCAGGCCTGGGCTTAAATTGCCTATGGCGATTTCTCCTTATTATATGAGTTTGTTGGATAGAGATGATGCTGCGCATCCTTTACGGCGGGCAGTTATTCCTACTACTCATGAGCTAATTCAACGACCTGAGGAGAAAGAAGACCCATTGGGAGAGGAGTCACAAAGTCCTGTGCGGGGGCTTGTGCATCGCTACCCAGATAGAGTCCTTTTTTTGGTTCATGATCTATGTGCTACTTATTGTCGTTATTGCACCAGGTCCAGGGTTGTGGGGCGAGGTCTTTTGAAGCCAGAGAAAAAACGCTTTGAGCTAATGTTGGAATATATTCGTCAAGTACCTTCTATTAGAGACGTTCTTATTTCAGGAGGAGATCCCTTATTACTTTCTGATGAACGTTTAGAATGGTTATTAAGTCAGTTACGAAAAATATCCCATGTGGAGATTATTCGTATAGGCACAAAGGTTCCTGTTGTACTTCCTCAAAGAATTACTTCCAAGCTGGTTAAAATGCTTAAGCGTTATCATCCTTTGTGGATTAGTATTCACTTTACTCACCCAGAAGAATGTACTCCTGAAGTAAGCAAGGCCTGTGAAAAATTAGCTGATGCTGGTATCCCCTTGGGTTCGCAGACTGTTCTGTTACGACATATCAATGATAATGTGGAAACTATGAAAAAATTGATGCATAGTTTGCTACAGATGCGAGTTCGTCCCTATTATCTCTATCAATGTGATCCTATTCCTGGCTCTTTTCATTTTCGCACAAGTGTTCAAAAAGGGATTGAGATTATTAAGGGGCTTAGGGGATTTACCAGTGGCTATGCTATTCCCACTTATGTGATAGATGCTCCTGGTGGAGGAGGTAAAGTCCCAATTTCTCCTGAGTATTGGGTAGGACGAGATGAAAATGATGTTTTGCTAAAAAATTATGAAAATAAATTGTTTCGTTATCCTGACGTTGTAAAAGAGAGATAGTTAGCCTGTGGTTTAAACTAACAAAAAATAAATATTGATTAGTTGGGGAAAAAAATGAAAGTTGGTTTAACTTATGATCTTAGATCAACATATATAAAGATGGGATTTTCGGAAGAGGAAACTGCAGAGTTGGACAAAGAAGAAACTATAGAAGCTATTGAGTCTGCAATTATCTCTTTAGGGTATGTTTGTGAGCGTATAGGTAATATCAAAGATCTTGTAGAAGCCTTAGCCACAGGTAAAAGATGGGATCTTGTTTTTAATATTGCTGAGGGAATGTTTGGGATTGGTCGGGAAGCGCAGGTCCCAGCTTTACTGGATGCCTATAGAATTCCTTATACTTTTTCAGATCCTTTAGTTTTGAGTTTGACTTTGCATAAAGCTATGACCAAAAGGGTTCTTCGAGATGCAGGTGTGCCTACCAGTGATTTTTTTGTAGCCAGTCAGTTGGAGGATTTGGCAGAGTTAAGTTTTTCTGGTCCCTATTTTGTTAAGCCAGTAGCAGAAGGCACAAGCAAGGGAGTGGATTCTTCTTCTATAGTTAAAGACAGAGCGTTATTACCTCAGGTTGTGGATAGAATTATAAAAAAATTTAAGCAGCCAGCCTTAATAGAACCATATCTTAGTGGACGAGAATTTACCGTAGGTATTATAGGTACAGGAAAGAAGGCCAGAATAATAGGTACTCTGGAAGTTATCTTGCGCTCTACAGCTGAAGAGGGAGTGTATTCTTATCTCAACAAAGAAGAATATGAGAAAAGAGTGGAATATCATTTGGTGGAAGCAGAGCAAGATGGGATAGTACAAGAAGCAGAGACTATAGCTCTTTCTTCTTGGAGAATACTGGGATGTAGAGATGCAGGAAGGGTGGATATTAAGTGTACGAAGGAAGGTATTCCTCTTTTTTTGGAAGTAAATCCTTTAGCTGGTCTTCACCCTAAACACTCAGATCTTCCAATTCTTTGTCGGAAAAAAGGTATAACTTACCTTGAACTTATCCAATCTATTTTAAATTCTGCCTTGAACAGAGTTAAGCTATGAAGATTGCTATCGTGCATAATAAAATTTCAAAGGGAGAAGGGATAGACGCTTATGATGTTTTGAAGCAAGTGGAGGCTGTAGCTGCAGCCCTGGATAAAGGAGATTATCAGGTGAAAGTGCTTGAGTGCTCTTTGGATTTGGAGACAATTTGCACTCAACTTAAAACTTTAGGAATAGAAGTCGTTTTTAATTTAGTGGAATCTTTAGGAGGATATGGAAGCTTAATTCATTTGTTTCCTTCTGTATTAGAGGCTATAAAAATTCCTTTTACAGGCTCTAGTGCGGATACTCTTCGTTTAGTATCTAACAAAATTTTAGCTAAAAAAATGTTGTTAGAAGCTGGTCTTCCTACCCCCGCGTGGATAGATCCTTTAGAGAAAGAAAAATCTTTGGAGAAACAGGTTGTTGGCAAAACCTGGATTATAAAGTCTGTGTGGGAACATGCTTCTATTGGGCTTAATGCTGCTTCAGTTATTTCCCCAGGGGCTGTGGAAGAACTTTATACTTCGCTACTGGATAAATCTGAAAAGTATGGAGGTTATTGGTTTGCTGAAGAGTTTATAGATGGAAGGGAATTTAATATCTCCTTGCTTGGAAATAAAGAATGTCTCAGGATTTTACCCCCTGCTGAAATAGTTTTTGAAGATTTTTCTCCTGATATCCCTAAAATCTTAGATTATGCAGCTAAATGGATAGAGTCTTCTTTTGTCTATCAGCATACTAAGCGTTGTTTTTCTTTTTCTGAAGAAGATTTACCTTTACTTCAAACTCTAAAAACACTTTCCCAGAAGTGTTGGGAGATTTTTGGTTTGCGAGGATATGCAAGAGTTGATTTTCGCATCGATAAATATGGTCAGCCGTGGATTTTGGAAGTCAATGCCAATCCTTGTCTTTCTCCTGATGCTGGATTTGCTGCTGCTTTAGAAAAAGCTGGTATTAACTATTCTGAAGCAATTAGAAGCATAATTGAAGATAGTATTTTTTAAAATTGGAATAAATTAGGTGTCATTGAAAATTATATTTTTTGAGGTTTAATATTGTTAAATTTAAAATATTTTACAGAGATTGAAGCTGAGGAGATTAAAGCAATAGAAGAGATAGTAATTGCTACAGGTTTTTTTTCTGAAGAAGAAGTAGCTGTAGCCACTTCTCTTGTTAAAGAGCGTTTAGAAAAAAAAGATGCCAGTGGCTACTTTTTTATTTTGGTTAAAGATGGTGATAGATTAGTGGGTTTTACTTGCTTTGGCCCTATTCCCTGTACTCAGAATCGTTATGACCTGTACTGGATAGTCGTACATCCTGATTATCAAGGTAGAGGCATAGGAAAAATTTTGTTACAGAAAACAGAAAAGGCAATAAAAAATTTAGCAGGTGAACACCTGTACATAGAAACTTCTAATCGTTTGCAGTATGTAAGTACTAGGGCTTTTTATGAGCGTTGTGGTTATAAAAAAGTGGCGATTATTCCAGATTTTTATGCTCGAGGAGATGATAAGGTTATCTATTTTAAAAAATTGTAGGGAGGCTGGCAATTATTACCCTTAGTATATTTCTCATTACCTATCTTGGTATGGCCTTAGGAAAAGTGCCAGGTTTGAAGATAGATAGAACAGGTATTGCCCTTTTAGGGGCTATTGCTATGGTGTCTACAGGTATAGTTCAGTTCTCTGAAGTGTGTAAGGCCATTGATTTATCCACCATCTCTCTGCTGTATGCTCTTATGATTATTTCTGCCCAATTGCGGCTGGGAGGATTTTATACCTGGAGTGCCCTTCTCTGTACTAAAATTCTTTATCGTCCTAGATGGTTTCTTTTGGCAGTGATGCTTTTAAGCGCCTTTCTTTCTGCCTTTTTGGCCAATGACATAGTATGTTTGGCCTTTACTCCTGTACTTGCAGCTTCCTTAAGAGCAGGTGGTCTTAATCCGGTCCCCTTTCTTTTGGGACTTGCTATAGCCAGTAATATTGGCTCAGCGGCTACAATTATTGGAAATCCTCAAAATATGTTGATTGGACAGATGGGTAAGCTTGATTTTAAGACTTTTTCTCTTTGGGCAGTTGTTCCTTCTTGTTTAGCCTTGACAGGTGCTTTTGGATATATCTGTTTAAATTATAAAAGAGAGTTTAGTAAAAAAGTAAAAGAATTTAAATGGGTAGAGGATAAAAAGAATTGGCCTGATTTTAACCAGTGGGAAAGTCTAAAAGGAATTTTAGCTACAGGTGTTGTAGTATTTCTTTTTTTTACAGATATTCCTCGAGAATTGTCAGCTTTATCCATTGCTGGTTTTTTATTGCTCAGCAGAAAAATGTATTCAAGAGATATTTTAGGTCTTATAGACTGGTATCTTCTCACTCTTTTTGCTTCGTTGTTCATAGTTATTTATGGAGTTACTTCTGGTAACTATCTTATGCTTGGTATGGAATATATAAAGCAATATGGTTTAGATTTACAGAATTTAGGAGTCCTTACTTTTATATCAACTTTATTGAGTAATTTAGTTAGTAATGTCCCGGCAGTTATGATTCTAGTAAATTTTTTAGACCCTACTAATCCAGAAGGCTGGTATGTGCTTGCTCTTTCCAGCACCTTTGCTGGTAACTTAATCCTTATTGGAAGCATTGCTAACCTCATTGTAGTAGAGCAAGCGAAATTATATGATATTGAAATATCCTTTAAAGAACATGCGAGAATAGGTATTCCTATTACTTTGATTTCGCTTGTTATCCTTCTAATATGGATAGTTATTTAAAAATGAAAGAATTTCTTAAAAAATTAAGTGTAGAAAACAAACAAACTTTCTTTTTTTAGAAGTTCTTCTTTTATTTTTATTCCCCATCTATACCCACTTACCTTCCCGTTTTTTCTTATAATTCTATGGCAGGGGATAAGGATGGCTATTTTATTTTGGGAACAGGCCCTGGCTACAGCGCGTATGGCCCTGGGATTGCCCACTTGCTGGGCTAGCCAGGAATAGGTCCTGGTTTGTCCTGGTGGTATGGTAAGCAGAATGGACCAGACCTTTTGTTGAAAGGCAGTACCCCGCATATCCAACTGCCAGCTAAGTTGTTTTTGAGGATTTTCTATTTGGTAGGTTAGTTTCTCCAGAAAAGCAGGGTCTAACTGCTCTAAATTAGCTTGAGGAAAAAAGTGTTTGATTTCTTTTTCTAAGACTTCTCTTTCTCCCAAGCCTAAAAAACAAATCCCCTTTTGGCTTTTGGCTATGGCTACCAGGCCTAAACTGGTGGGAATAAAGGTATAACGAATCTTTTCTTTTTGCATGGAGGAGAAGGTTAATTTACTTTTAAAAAAAAGAAAAGGTCTAAAGCTCTTTCTTGAGAGAGATATTTTTTTGTGTTAATCAAAGGTCAGGAAAAAAGAAGGAGGAGTATTTATGTTACTTAGAAAAAGGGTGTGGGATATTATGCGGGATGATTTTCCTTTTGTAGAGGAAGATGCCAGCTTAACTCAGGTAATTAAAACGCTTAAAGAATATAATGAGAAATATCCAGAGCTAAACTGTGTCTTGGTGTTTTCCAAGGAAAAAAAATTTTTAGGTGTTATTTCCATGTGGAATATTTTGCAGGCCTTGGGTCCTTGTTTATTACAGGAAAGCAGTTTGTGGGATGAAGATGTAAACTGGGATAAAGCCTTTACCAGGGCTTGTCGGATTTGTTCGCAAGTGGGAATTAAAGATATTATTCAACAGGATGTGCCAAGATTAAAGCCCAAAGACCCCTTGGCCAAGGTAATGGAAACTTTTGTGGATTATAGACGGGGAAGGGCAGTAGTAGAAGAAGGAGACAAAGTTATAGGTTTTGTCCTTTTATCAGACTTATACAAGGAAATAGCTAGAGATGTAGAAAATTGGTAAGAAAAAGCCCCCTTTAAAGGGGGCTTTTTTATTTTAAGCCTAGAAGTGTCCAGAGTTCATCTACATGCTCTACGCTTTTTATTTTAATCTTTTTCCTTAGTTCTTTGGGGATTTCTTCCAGGTCCTTTAGGTTTTTCTTGGGAATAATCACTTGTTTTAAACCATAGGTCACAGCAGCCAGGATTTTTTCCTTGATGCCACCCACAGGCAGGACTCTACCTCGTAAGGTAATTTCTCCTGTCATGGCTGTATCTCCAGGAAGGCTTTTGCCACTTAAGCTGGAAACCAGGGCCGCACAGATGGTAATGCCTGCTGAGGGTCCATCCTTGGGTGTGGCTCCTGCTGGGACGTGGATGTGTAAGTCATTTTTTTCTATAAAATCAGGTTCCAGGCCAAATTCCTTGGCTCTGGACCTGGCATAGCTTAGGGCAGCCTGGGCACTTTCCTTCATTACCTCACCCAACTGACCTGTTAGTAGTAATTTTCCTTTACCAGGCAAAACACTTACTTCAATGTTTAGCACTTCTCCACCAAAGGGAGTCCAGGCCAGGCCCAGGGCAATACCTGGAGGTAAGTTGCTTTCCTTTTCTTCACTTAAGTATTTGGGAGCGCCCAGGTATTTATGGAGATTTTGACTAGTTATCCTAAAGGGACCCTTTTGGCCTTCAGCTATTTTACGCGCAACTTTGCGGCAAATAGTTCCCAATTCTCTTTCCAGGTTTCTTAAGCCAGCTTCTCTGGTGTACTCTCGAATTACTTTCAGCAAGGTGGAAGCACTAATTTGAATCTGTTCGGGTTTTAAACCGTTTTCGTTAATTTGCCTGGGCAAAAGGTATTGTTGGGCTATTTTGACCTTTTCCTGTTCAGTATAGCCCGGGATTCTAATTACTTCCATTCTGTCCAGCAGAGCTGGCGGAATAGTGTCCAGCATATTGGCTGTACAGATAAACATGACCTTGGAGAGGTCAAAGGGCACATTTAAGTAGTGGTCAGTAAAGGAGTTGTTTTGTTCTGGGTCCAGTACTTCCAGAAGAGCAGAAGAAGGGTCTCCTCTAAAGTCAGTGCCCACTTTATCGATTTCGTCCAGCATAAATACAGGGTTTTTGGTCCCGGCTTCTTTTATGCCTTGAATAATTCTACCTGGCATGGAACCAATATAAGTCCTTCTATGCCCGCGAATTTCTGCTTCGTCTTTCATGCCACCTAAAGACATGCGCACAAATTTGCGGTTTAAGGCCCTGGCAATGGACCTGCCCAAAGAGGTTTTTCCCACGCCAGGAGGACCTACAAAACAGAGAATAGGCCCTTTCATTTGAGGGTTTAATTTGCGTACACTTAAATATTCCAGAATTCTTTCTTTTACTTTTTCCAGGTCGTAGTGGTCTTCATTTAAAATCTTTTCTGCTTCTTTTATATCTAAACGGTCTTTACTGACCTTTTTCCAGGGCAGTTCAGCTAGCCAGTCCAGGTAGGTGCGAATAACTGTTGCTTCTGAAGAATCTGGGTGCATACTTTCTAAGCGACGGAGTTGTTTTTCAGCCTCTTTCATTATTTTAGTAGGAAGTCCTGCTTTTTTTAAGGCCTTTCTAAGTTCTTCCAGTTCTTCTTGTTCATCTGCTCCTTCACCCAGTTCTCTTTTGATGGCTTTTAATTGTTCACGCAAAAAGAACTCACGCTGGGCTTTGTCCATTCCTTCTCTGGCCATGTTTTGAATTTTGGCCTGCATGGTGGCTACTTCCACTTCTTTGGCCAGCTTTTCATTGACCAGTTTTAATCTTTCCACAGGGTCTTCACATTCCAGGATTTTTTGAGCTTCTTCTGGCTTCATGCGCAGGTTGGAAGCAATTAGGTCCGCCAGTCTTCCTGGCTCATCCACGCTGTTTAAAACAGCCATGATTTCAGCAGCATCTATTCCCTTTAAGCTGAGAATCTTTTCGCTTTGTTCCCTGGCTGCCCGAACCAGAGCTTCCACTTCTGGTCCGTATTCAGTGATGTCTTTTTCTTCTATAAGATCTACTTTTACTTCATAAAAGGGATCTTCTCGCACTACTTCCTTTATCCTGGCTCGTTGAATCCCCTGGATAAGTACTTTGAGGCGGCCATCTGGCATTTTAAGCATACGCATAATCATGGCCACTGTGCCTGTATGGTAAATATCGTCTATGGTAGGCTCATCTACTTTTTCATCTTTTTGGGCACAAATCAAAATATAACGATCTTTATTTAGAGCTGCATCCACAGCTTGAACACTTTTTTCCCTACCCACAAAAAGGGGTAAAATCATGTAGTTGAAAATGGTAATGTCCCTTACTGGCAGCAAGGGAAGGGTGTCTGGTATATCTAAACTTCCCTCCTGGAAGAGAGAAGAACCTTTGGCAGTTTCTTTAGTATCCTGGCTTTCTTCTGTTTTTTGTTCTTCTTGCTCAGTATGAATCTTTTCATCACTCATAGGCTAAAATATCCTCCTTTTTATCCTCTTATTTCAAATTTGTCATAAGTTTTATCGTAATCTTCTAAATACTTACACTCCACATGCTCCACTCTACTTAAAGGTGAACCAACCAGGAGTCTTTTTTTTAGTTCTTCTAAATCCTTTTCCTCGCCCTGGGCTAAAACTTCTACTTTGCCGTCAGCTAGATTCCTTACCCATCCCTTTATATTTAGGCTTGTGGCTTGATCATGAGTCCAAGCCCTGAACCATACGCCCTGAACCTTTCCACTTACTAAACATTGCATGGTCTTCATTTTTCCCTCCTTGGGTTAAAAGCCTTGTTCCTTTAGACTCTGATATCCCTGTTTACTTATGATTAGGTGGTCTAAAAAAGACACCTCTAAATTTTTACAAGCTTCCTCAATTTTTCTAGTGATTTCCAGGTCAGCTAGAGAAGGAGTAGGCTCTCCACTGGGATGATTGTGTGCCAGGATAAAGGCCTTGGCTTGATTTAAGAGCACCTGTTCTAATATTTCCCGCACATAAATGGGCGAAGAATCCAGAGTGCCCTGGCTCAGGCGGGACATTTTTATTAACTGATGCTTGTTATCCAGCATAACCAGCCACACCTCTTCTTTGCTTAAGGGAATTAGTTTGGGAGCCAGTAAGTTATAAACATCTTGAGGTGAGGTTATCTTTTGTTTTGTCTTTTGAAACTCTTGCACACTGGCTCTGCTCAAAAACTCCCTTAAAGCTAGCCAAAAAGTTGAAATTCCTGGCCCCACTCCCTCTATATTTTCCAACTCCTTTTCTTTGGCAAAGAGCAGTTGTTTAAAATTTTTAAACTTGGCTAATAAAGTTTTAGCCAAGGGCTTGGTATCCTTGCGCGGCAGGGCATAACCTAACAGGAGTTCCAGCACCTCGTAGTCAGCCAAAGCTTCAGGGTTTTCGCGGAGTTTCTTTTTTAATCTTTGCCTATGGCCAAGATAATGAGGTTTATTTTTATTAGGCATTAAATCCCCCCTGGGCAAGAGGTTTGGAAAAAATTTATTTATTTTTGCTTGTCTTTAAAGAGAAATCAAGGCCAGGCACTTAGAAGAGTCTGGATAAAGAGAGTAGTAAGTAGTCAAAGGTTTCTTCTGGAGAACTTTCTCCACTTTTTATTTTAAATTCGCAAATAAGAACTAGGTCTAAGAGGGCAGCTATTCTGGATACACCTAATTTTTGGGCCAGAAATTTTTTCTTTTGCTTGATAAAAACTGGCATATTTACTTCATTATCTTGATTGTAATAAAGTAACCACAGGACTTTGGCTTCCCTTCTTAAAAGGCCAAGCAAGGGAAAAATTAGTTCTTTGGCCTTTGTTTGTTCTTGTAAATTTCTCCACAGGTTGGGGTAGTCTTTATTTAAAAGGGAGTTAAAGAGTTGATAGACATCTTCTTCTGAAAAGGTATTTAATAAACTAAAATCTTTTTCCTGGATTTTTTGCTCACTGATTAGGATAATTTTTTCCAGTTCTTGCATTAGAGCCTTTGTATCATCTGGAAGCAGGGGCAGGAGCTGGTTGAGCAGAGGAGGAGAAATTTCCTTTTGAGCAGCCTTTATTTTTTCCAGAATAAAAGCCCTTTTTTGGTTCTCTTTTAGTTCAGGAGCAGCAAAAATCCATTTTTGTTTTTTGGCCAGTTGATAGACAGGATGTTTATTAAACCAGCTGGGGATAGGAGGAAGCTTTTTTTTATTCCAGCTAGCTTCAAAGCAAAAAATAGAAAAGGTAGAGCTGCGTTTACTTAAAAGATATTTCTTAGCTTCTTGCCAGAAAGAAACTTCCAGGTTTTCCGCTTTTCTGACCCAAATGATTTGACCCGGACCAAATAAGGAAGAAGAGGTAAAGGTACTCCAAAAGTTTTCCTCTAACTCTTCTGCCCAGAAGACTTTTTTCTTCCAATTAGTCAGGTTAAAAGTTTCTAAAATTTTTTGGACTTCTTCTTGAATTAGACCTATGTCTGGAGAAAAGCAGAGATAAAAATTGGGTCTAGAAGTCATTATTTCCCAGTTGATTTAAGCTTAAGCGCAGAGCTTCCTCTAGAGCCTTTTCTATGGCTTCTTTTTTTTCTCCTTCAGAAGTATAACTTTGCGCATAACTAACTGGCCTGGTTTCTAAAATTTTTTCTCCTTGGGCATTGTTAAAAACCATTCTTAAACTAAGGTCAGCAGAGTATTTTAGAGTAGTATCATTTTCACCTTTGGTTTTTTCAGAGGTGGACAATCTGTCCAGGTAAATGGTTAAGAAAAGTTCTGCTTGGCTGGAATTGGTAAGAGTGGCAGAGCTTCTTTTACTTATTTCTTCAGCTAAAAAATTGCGCACATATCCTTCTATCCAGGTTTCCTGGGTAGGATTAACAACTTTTTTTAGGTTTAGCTTGCTTGCCTGGTTGGGAAAGGAAAGGGGTTGGCTATCAATAAAGTGATAGCCACACCCTCCCATTAAAAACAAGATGCTTAATAATAGTAGATTGCCTGCTTTTCTTAACATTACTTAACCACTATGTTGACCAGTTTTTTGGGCACTACAATGGTCTTAACCACTGTTTTCCCTGCAATGTGTCTTTGCACATTTTCTTCTTGTAAAGCCAGGGTTTTAATTTCTTCTTCCGGGGTGTTAGCAGGTATTTCCAGTTTGCCCCTTAGCTTTCCATTTACCTGAACCACTATAACCAGGTTGTCTTGAACCAGAGCTTCTTTTAGGGGCTCAGGCCACCTGGATTCAGCCAGGGTGGTGGTATAGCCTATTTCCTGCCATAACTCCTCACAGAGGTGAGGCACAATGGGATAAAGCAGGGTAAGTACAGTGCTAATACTGGAAGAGAGTAAAAGCTTACCTTGTTCTGAATCCTTTAACTTATCCTTGCTTAAATACAAAAGGTTTACCAGTTCCATGATGGCAGCAATGGCTGTATTGAATTGGAACTTGTTTTCCAGATCTTTGGTTACCTTTTCTATGGTGTAGTGTTCTTTGTACAAGAGTTCTTTGGCTTCAGAAGACAAACTTTCCCTATCCAGTTTATAGGCAGGACCCACAGGTTTAAGCACGGGTTTTAACTCTTGGACCAGGCGCCAGAGACGGTTTAAAAATCTAAAAGAGCCTTCAATACCCTGGTCACTCCATTCCATATCCTTTTCTGGTGGAGCAGCAAAGAGACAAAAGAGTCTAACTGTGTCTGCACCGTATTTTTGAATCATTTCATCCGGGTCCACTACATTGCCCTTGGATTTGGACATTTTGGCCCCATCTTTTAAGACCATTCCCTGGGTAAGGAGGTTGCTAAAGGGTTCGTCCAATTCCATAAAACCTAAATCCCTTAAAACCTTCACAAAAAAGCGGGAATAGAGCAGATGTAAAATGGCGTGTTCTACTCCACCAATGTACTGATCTACAGGGAGCCAGTATTTTAGGGCCCTGGGGTCAAAGGGTTTATCCTCTAATCTGGGCGCAGTATAGCGGGCAAAATACCAGGAAGACTCTACAAAGGTATCCATGGTATCTGTTTCTCTTCTGGCCTTTTGGCCACACCTGGGACAGGTGGTTTCCAGGAATTCCTTGCACTCAGGCAAAGGAGACTTGCCATCAGGCTTTGTCTTTACTTCCAGCGGCAGTACTACTGGAAGGTCTTCTTCTTTTACTGGCACAATTCCACAACTATCACAGTAAACTACAGGAATGGGAGCCCCCCAGTAGCGTTGTCTGGAGATGTTCCAGTCTCTTAAACGATAGTTTACAGTCTTTTGGCCCAAACCTTTTTGAGCCAGGTATTCTGTGATTTTGATTTTGGCTTCTTCATTAAAAAGCCCATCAAATTGGCCTGAGTTTACCAGGTATCCAGGGCCTGTATAGGCTTCTTTTAAAGTTTCTTCCTGGAGTTTCTCTCCTTCAGGCTGAATGACAATTTTTAGAGGTAAAGAGTACTTTTGGGCAAATTCAAAATCTCTCTGGTCATGCGCAGGTACAGCCATAACTGCACCTGTTCCATATTCTACCAAAACAAAATTAGCCACATATATGGGCATTTTCTGGCCAGTTACAGGATTTAAGCAATAACGACCAGTAAATACGCCTTCTTTTTCCAGGTCTTCAGAAGTTCTTTTTATTTTATCCAGGGCCTTGGTTTTCTGGATAAATTCTTCTACTGCCTGCTTGTTTGGGCTGTTGGCAATCAATTCTTCTACCAGGGGGTGTTCTGGAGCAAGGCTCATAAAAGTAGCTCCAAAGAGGGTATCTGGCCTGGTGGTAAAAACTTTTATTTTTTTCTCTGAACCTTCAAGGGCAAATTCTATTTCTGCACCTTCACTCTTTCCAATCCAGTTTCTTTGCATAATGAGAACCTTTTCTGGCCAACCACCCTGCAACTTTTCCAGGTCCTTTAAAAGTTCTTCAGCATAGTCTGTAATACGCAGGAACCATTGCTCCAATTCCTTTTGTTCTACCACTGAGCTACAGCGCCAGCAAAGTCCCTCTTCTACCTGTTCGTTGGCCAGGACTGTATTACACTTTGGGCACCAATTTACAGGGGATTTTTTGCGATAGGCCAACCCCTTTTCCAATAACTTTAAAAAGAAGAGTTGTTCCCAGCGATAGTATTTGGGATGACAGGTAGCTATTTCCCTGTCCCAATCATAGGAATAACCTAGTCTTTTAAGTTCTTTTTTCATGTAAGCTATATTTTCATAGGTCCATTTGGCTGGATGAGTATTGTGCTTGATAGCGGCATTTTCAGCAGGTAGTCCAAAGGCATCCCAGCCCATAGGATGAAGGACATTAAACCCTTGCATTTTCTTGACTCTGGCTACCACATCACCAATGGAATAGTTTCGTACATGTCCCATATGAATGCGGCCAGAAGGATAGGGAAACATTTCCAGCACATAATACTTGGGCTTAGAATTATCTTCTTGAGTTTTAAATAGTTTTTTCTCTTCCCAAATCTTTTGCCACTTGAGCTCTATTTCTTGAGGATTGTACTCTTTTTTCATGTTTCTCTCCTCTCTAACTGTTTTGCACCTTTAACTTCCAAAGGGGATAAATACTTCTTTTCTTTGTCTGTTTATTTTCCTGGGATTGGACAAGATTGTACTTGTTTTTGAAGCAGACATGGGTAAATTTTTTAGACCACTTTTTAAAGGTATTTTGCAGGCAAAAATTTTTTACTTCAAAGTACAGGGTACCGTCCCAATTTTTAAAAAAAGGAAAAATAGTTTCTCCCCACTTTAAAAGGGAGTCTTCCAGCGATAAATTATATATGGGAACTAGGTAAGTTGGATTTAAGGCAATCTGGTTTGCCTTTAACCCTTTTAAAAGAGAATAAAAACTTTCACCAAAGTTATTTTCAGGGTTAAAGAAAAAATTTAGAGTTGTTAAGTTTTTATTTATTTCTAAAATACTTTCTACTTGAGTATGTTTTTTAAAATTAACCCACAGAGTGTTTGGAGGTAGTAAATTTAAATTATTTACTATTCCCAAGTTGACCATTGGTTATATCCTTAGCAAGGGCATCCAGAATGCCGTTGACAAAGGTTTTGGAATTTATATCGCCATAGCCTTTGGCCAGTTCTATGGCCTCATTGATACTTACCTTAGGAGGAATATCAGGGCGAAAAATAAGTTCAAAGGTAGCCAGGCGCAAGATAGTAAGTTCTATTTTGGCAATTCTATTTATTTTCCAGTTGCGGGAATATTTTTCAATATAACTGTCAAGTTCGCTTTTTTTTTCTTCTACTCCCTCAATGAGTTCCCAGGCAAAAGGAGCTTGTTCTGGCGAGAAGTTTTCTTTTTTAGGGTCTGGAAAACAGGCAGCATTTTCCTTGAGCAAGTTGAGTTCTGTTTCTGAATTAAAGTTCAGGCTATAAAGCACTTGAAAGGCAAATTCCCGTTGCTTGCGGCGAGAGAGCTTCTGAATTTTCATAGATGTAGATTCCCTTTGACCTAGATTTGTTCCAGCACTCTGATGGTTTCCAGGAGGGCTTGGGCAGCTTCAGCTCCTCTATTTCCTGCTTTACTTCCTGCTCGCTCTATGGCTTGTTCCAGAGTATCAGTGGTGAGTACGCCAAATCCTACGGGAACTTCTGTCTCCAGGCTGACCAGGGCAATACCTTTGCTGGCTTCAGCAGCCACATAATCAAAATGGGGGGTAGCTCCTCTAATAATGGCTCCCAGGCAGATGATACCTGCATATTTCTGGCTTTTGGCCAGTTTTTTGGCCACTAGAGGAAGTTCAAAGGCACCTGGCACTCGAACTAGAGTGATATTGTCCTTGTTTAAACCATGTCGTACCAGATAGTCCACAGCACCAGCAATGAGTTTGTCCACAATAAAATCATTAAATCTGCTGGCTACAATGGCAATGGAAAGGTCCTGGGCATTTAGTTGCCCTTCAATGGTTTTTAGGTGTAACATTTTACTTATCCCCTTTATCTTGAATGTTGTTTAAAATGTGTCCCATTTTATCTCTTTTGGTTTTTAGATAACAGTAGTTTTCTTCACAGGCTGGAATTTCTATGGGTACTCGTTCTACCACCTGTAAACCATAGCCTTCCAGGCCTACGATTTTTTTGGGATTGTTGGTCATAAGACGCATTTTACTGATTCCCAGATTAACCAAGATTTGAGCTCCTATACCATAATCTCTAAGGTCTGGAGGAAAGCCCAGGGCTAAATTGGCTTCTACCGTATCTTTGCCCTGGTCTTGCAGTTTGTAGGCTTTTATCTTGTTGGCCAGGCCAATACCTCTTCCTTCCTGGCGCATATAGAGGATAACGCCCTTGCCTTCTTTTTCAATCATTTGCATGGCAGTTTGGAGTTGTTTGCCGCAATCACAGCGTAAGGAACCAAAGACATCACCAGTTAAGCATTCACTGTGAACCCTGACCATTACTGGTTCGTCTTTTTCCCACTCACCTTTTACCAGAGCTATATGCGTTTGATTGTCCGTCTGGCTTTCAAAGGCAATGGCCTTGAAATTGCCGTAGGCAGTGGGCAAAAAGGCTTCTGCTTCTCGCTTGACCAGGGAATCAAAGCGCATGCGGTAGCGAATAAGGTCTTCAATGGTGCAAATTTTTAAATCATGTTCCTGGGCAAACTTTTCCAGATCCGGCATTCTGGCCATGGTGCCGTCGTCTTTCATAATTTCACAGATGACTGCTGCTGGCTTTAGACCAGCCAATCTGGCTAAATCTACACTGCCTTCGGTCTGTCCAGCTCTTTCCAGTACCCCGCCTTTTCTGGCCCTTAAGGGGAAAATGTGTCCTGGGGTAACAATATCATCCGGGGTTACATTGTCTTTTACTGCCGTTAAAATGGTGGTAGCTCTGTCTTGAGCAGAAATGCCAGTAGTTACTCCTTCTTTGGCTTCAATGGATACAGTAAAGGCCGTGCCAAACTTGGAACGACCGCGTTGGGGTTGTAGGGGAAGTCCCAATTTGTCCACCCATTCTGGCGCCAGGGCCAGGCAGATAAGTCCCCGTCCGTGCTTGGCCATAAAGTTGATTATTTCAGGAGTTACTTTTTCAGCAGCAATGGTTAAGTCCCCTTCATTTTCTCTATCTTCGTCATCTACCAAGATGATCATTTTGCCTTGTTTAATGTCTTCAATGGCTTCTTCAATAGTACACTTGGGCATTTTCTAACCTCTTTTTTGATTTTTTAAAAACCGTGTTCTCGCAAAAAGTCGAGAGTTAATTTGCTTTGAGATTTATTTTCAGAAGTGTTTTCCTTTCTGTCCAAAAAACTTTTGACATATTTACCTATAATGTCTGTTTCCAAATTAACCACAGTACCCTTTTTCCAGGTGCTTATGGTGGTTTCTTTTTGAGTGGCAGGGATGATGTTTACCTCAAGAAAACCCGGACCACAAGTATTTACTGTCAGGCTAATCCCATCCAGGGCCACTGAACCTTTGGAAATAATATAAGGGGAAAATTCTTCTGGATAGGAGAGTCTAAAAATTTTTGATTCTCCTGCAGGGGTAATTTCTTCTACCCGGGCCAGGCAATCCACATGTCCTGTTACCAGGTGTCCACCCAGTCTAGAGGATAAGGTAAGGGCCCTTTCCAGATTGACCTTATCTCCAGTTTTTAAAAATTGGAGATTGGTTTTTCCAAGGGTTTCCAGGGAAGCATAGGCTGTAAAGGAAGTATTAGAAAAATTTTCCACTGTAAGACAGACACCATTTACAGCAATACTTTCTCCCTGCACAAAGTTTTTTATTTTGTTGGTTTTAATGCTAAAACGCTTTTCTTTGCTTAAGGGAGTTATGTTGAGAATTTCACCTATGTCTTCAATAATGCCAGTAAACATCTTTAAGGCTTTAAAATAAGTAAGAGATCTTCTCCACAAGAAGTTACTTTCTGGTAGCTTAAAGTGTAAGCTTCGTCTATGGTTTTTATGCTTCTTCCCCAAAAAGAAGAAATGGCCCCAGCATCTCCTAGAATTTTAGGAGCCAAAAAAAGCCAGATTTCATCAGCAAGCTGATATTCCAAAAATTTCTGGGCAATAAAGCCCCCGCCTTCCACCAGGACATAAAAAATATTGTTGTTCCAGAGCCAAGTAGCCATTGCCTTTAAATCCCAGGAATTGTTTTTAACAGGCAGGAAAACCACTTTACTGCCCAGTTCGCTTATCTTTTTTTGTAAACGCAAGTTTTCCTGGCTTTCCAGGGTAAAGAAAATGGTTTCCTCTGGTCTTTGCTGGAGGAGATAATAACTTGCTTCTGCAGGAAGTTTTCTGGTCAGAATAAGGGCTAAAGGTTGTTTTTTACTTTTTGCCTTGCGAACTGTGAGCTTGGGATTGTCCTGAACAAAAGTATTTCCTCCCACCAAGACTGCCTGTACTTTTTTGCGCAGCTGGTGGACTTTTTCCCGGGACTTTTCTGAACTAATCCAGTTGGAATGCCCTGTGGAAGTGGCAATTTTTCCATCTAAGGTAGAAGCTAACTTTAAATAAAAAAAAGGTCTTTTTTCTATTTTCCAGAGATAAAAATCCCTTATTAAATCTGTACACTGGGCTTGTAAAATCCCTGTTTCTACCTGCACTCCTTTGCTTTGCAAAAATCTGGCTCCCCCGCCTTCTACTTGAGGGTTGGGGTCCAGGGCCCCAACATAGACCTCTTTGATGCCAGCTTCTAAAATGGCTTTGGTGCAAGGTGGAGTTTTGCCAAAGTGATTGCAGGGTTCCAGAGTTACAAATAAAGCGCATTCTCTAGGGTCAATATTTTTTTTCCTAGCGTCCTTTAATACTTCCACTTCAGCATGGGGCAGACCATAGCCTCGATGATAGCCAGAGGCTACAACCTTTCCCTCTTTAACTAAAACAGCTCCCACACAAGGATTGGGAGCTGTTTTTCCTTTAGCTCGCTGGGCCAGGCTGATGGCTCTGGCCATAAATTTTTCTTTTTCCTTTAAGTTCATAAAGTCAATTTTTGAAAGGTGATTTGAGCTTCTTTTAGCATCTCCTGGGCCAGATTATCTGGATAACCTTCTGCAAAGTAGATTTCCTTAATCCCACAGTTAATAAGCATCTTGGTGCAAATGAGGCAGGGCTGGGTTGTGCAGTAAATAGTAGCACCTTGTAAACTTACTCCATGCACAGCACATTGAATAATGACATTTTGTTCAGCGTGTAAGCCCCTGCAGAGCTCGTGCCTTTCTCCGGAAGGAATTTGTAGCTTTTCCCTTAAACAACCTATTTCCAGACAATGGGCAAGACCTGCTGGAGCGCCATTATAGCCTGTAGCCAGGATGCGTTTATCCTTTACTGCAATAGCACCTACCTTGCGGCGTAAACAGGTGGAGCGCTCTGCCACCAGTGTGGCTATTTGCATGTAATATTCTGGCCAAGAAAGGCGGTTATTTTTTTGCATAACTACCAGGCAAAAAGTGGGAACTGCAGGGCAAACCTTTCCACTTCTTTTTTGATTTGTTCCAGTCTGGTTTCATTATCTTTGGATTCCAAAGCAGCCACAATCCAGTTTACAATTTGGGGAATATGTTCTGGCTTTATTCCCCTGGTGGTAATGGCTGGAGTGCCCAGACGAATGCCTGAAGTAACAAAAGGAGACCTGGTTTCAAAGGGAATGGTGTTTTTGTTTACCGTAATTCCCGCCTTATCCAAAGCAGCTTCTGCTTCTTTGCCAGTAATATCTTTGTTGGTTAAATCTACCAGGAGCAGGTGGTTGTCTGTGCCATCAGAAACCAGTTTAAAACCTGCAGCCTGTAATTCCTGGGCCATTTTCTGGGCATTTTCAAGGACCAGTTGTTGATAGGCCTTAAATTCTTCCTTTAAAGCCTCTCCAAAGGCCACTGCCTTGGCAGCAATCACATGCATCAAGGGTCCACCTTGAATTCCCGGGAAAATTTGTGAATTTAAAGTTTTTCCATATTCTTCTGAGCTTAAAATCATCCCTCCCCTGGGACCTCTTAAGGTCTTGTGGGTGGTTGTGGTGGTAAAGTGGGCATGGGGAATGGGAGAAGGATGTAAATCTGTAGCCACCAATCCAGCAATGTGGGCCATATCTACCATAAGTTTGGCACCTACCTGGTCGGCTATGGCTCTAAAACGGGCAAAGTCAATGGTTCTGGGATAGGCACTGGCTCCAGCCACAATGAGTTTGGGTTGGTGTTCTTGGGCCAGTTTTTCTACCTGGTCGTAATCTATGGTTTGAGTTTCTTTGTTTACCCCGTAAAAGACCACCTTAAAAAGTTTGCCTGAAAAGTTTACCGGACTACCATGGGTTAAATGACCTCCATGGGAAAGGTCCATGCCTAAAATGGTATCTCCAGGTTGTAAGCAGGCAAAATAAACTCCCATGTTGGCCTGAGAGCCACTGTGAGGCTGAACATTGGCATATTCTGCTTTAAACAGTTCCTTGGCCCTGTCTCTGGCCAGGTCTTCAGCCATATCTACAAACTCGCAACCTCCATAATAGCGCTTTCCAGGATAACCTTCAGCGTACTTGTGGGTAAGTACACTGCTCATGGTCAGGCGCACTGCTGGAGAGGCAAAGTTTTCTGAGGCAATTAATTCCAATTTGCTTAATTGCCTTTTTTCTTCCAATTCAATGGCCTTTGCCAGCTGGGGATCGTGTTTAAACAAAAATTCTAAAAGCATTTTTGCTCCTTCAAAAGGTTAGGGGTGAAACTTGCGAAACAAAATACAGCCATTGGTTCCACCAAAACCAAAGGAATTGCACAGGGCAAACTCAATATCTTTTTCTACTTTCTGGTTAGCACAGTAGTTAAGATCGCATTCTGGGTCAGGATTATCTAAATTGATGGTAGGAGGAATCTGGCCATGATAAATACTTAGGACACTAAAGACACTCTCAATTCCGCCTGCAGCTCCCAGGGTGTGTCCAATCATGGATTTATTGGAAGTTATAAGCAAATCATAGGCATGAGAGCCAAAAACTTTTTTTATGGCCCTGGTTTCACAGATGTCATTTAATTTAGTGGAAGTGCCGTGCGCATTAATATGGTCTATTTCCCTGGGGTCTACCTGCGCTTCTTTTAAGGCCCTTTGCATAGCTAAAGCCATTCCTGTACCATTTTCTTCTGGGGCGGTCATGTGATAGGCATCAGAAGAAGCTCCAAAACCAACTACTTCTGCAAAAATGGTTGCTCCCCTTTCCAGGGCGCTTTCCAGACTTTCCAAGAGCAACAAGCCGCATCCTTCACCAATCACAAAGCCGTCTCTATCCCGATCAAAGGGACGGCTGGCCTTTTCTGGCTCTTCGTTTCTGGTAGAAAGGGCTTTCATGGCATTAAAACCAGATACAGCCATGGGAGTAATGGTAGATTCTACTCCCCCAGTGATAATTGCCTTTACTCTGCCCAGTTTTACTTCAGAAAAGGCATAGCCAATGGCATGTAAGCCAGAGGCACAGGCCGAGGTGGTTACCAGATTGGGTCCTTTGGCCTTGGCCATAATGGATATTTGACCCGCAGCCATGTTGGAGATGAGTTGAGGAATGTAAAAGGGAGAAACACGCTTAGGACCTTTTTCTTTGAGTTTAGTATGAAATTCTTCAATGGTCTCCAGCCCACCTAAACCGCAACCCAGCAATACTCCCAGATTTTCATTCAATTCTTCTTCAATGGGCCAGTTAGCTTGCTTTAAAAGCATTTTAGCAGCAGCTAAGGCATAATGACAGAATCTATCCAATCTTTTTATTTGTTTGGGATCTAAATAATCAGTTGGATCAAAATTTTTTATTTCTGCAGCTATCTTGGTATCAAATTCACTACAATCAAAGCGAGTGATGGGACCTACACCGTTTTTACCTGCCAAGAGGTTGTTCCAGCTAGTTTCTAAATCATTACCCAAAGGAGTAATTGCGGCCAGCCCAGTAACTACAACTCTTTGCATAGAATCCTCTTTTAAACCTAAGACAAGGGGGAAACTTCCCCCCTTATCTTATTTATTTTCTTGGATAAAATTAATGGCGTCTTGAACTGTTTTGATTTCTTGGGCCTTTTCATCATCAATTTCTACACCAAATTCGTCTTCCATAGCCATAATGAGTTCTGTTAGATCTAGGGAATCTGCCCCCAAGTCTTCTACGAACTTGGATTCAGGCTTTACTTGATCTAGAGATACACCCAATTGTTCAGCTACAATTTCCTTTACTTTTTCTTCTACAGACATGTTACCCTCCATAAGAATTTTCTTTTTTTATTATAAATACATCCCGCCATTAACCCCAATAACCTGTCCGGTGATATAGCCTGCTTTGGGAGAAGCTAAAAAGGCCACCACTTCAGCTATATCTTGGCTGGAGCCAAAGCGAGAAAGGGGAATCTTTTGTAAATAAAGCTCTTTTATCTCCTGGGGAAGTTCTTTGGTCATATCTGTTTCGATAAAACCTGGTGCCACTGCGTTTACTGTGATATTGCGAGAGGCTAGTTCCAGGGCAGCACTTTTGGTAAGACCAATAAGTCCAGCTTTAGAGGCTGCGTAGTTGGACTGGCCTGCATTTCCACTCTGGCCTACCACTGAAGTGATATTTATAATGCGGCCATAACGCTGCTTGACCATGATTTTAGCTGCTTGTTGTAGACAGACAAAAGCACCCGTGAGATTGACTTGCAGAACTTGTTCCCATTGTTCTTTTTTTAAACGCAGGATAAGCCCATCTCTGGTAATCCCTGCATTGTTAACCAGAACTTCCAGATTGACCTTTTTATTTATTTCCTCTTGAAAAAAGGAAACTACATCTTCCCACTTACCTGTATCTAAAAGAAAACTTCTGGCTTTTCCGCCTTGGCTTTCAATAAGGTTAACCACTTTTTGGGCTAGTTCTGGTTTGCTTACATAAGTCAAAAATATTTGATACCCTTCTTTAGCCAGACGCAGGGCTATTTCTCTGCCAATACCTCTAGAGCCACCAGTAATTAGTGCTGTTTTTTCCATAATTTTCCCTTACCTTGCTTTAAAATTGTAAAAGGGATGCTCCCCAGGTAAATCCTCCTCCAAAGGCTACTAACAACACTTTATCCCCTTTTTTTATTTTTTTCTGTTCAAAAGCCTCGCTTAAGGCCAAGGGGATAGAGGCCGCAGATGTGTTTCCGTAATTTTGTACATTTATAAAAACTTTGTCTACATCTAGGTTTAATTTTTTAGTCAACGCTTCAATAATTCTAATGTTAGCTTGATGAGGAATAAAAAGGTCAATATCCTTAGAAGACAGGTTTTCTTTAGCTAAAAGTTCCAGGCAGATGTCAGCCATGGAGCGTACAGCATACTTAAATACTTCCCGACCTTGCATTTCCACAAAATATTTTTCATCAATGGGCTCTCCCAGCTTGGGAGGATAAGCTGAACCTCCTCCTTTAATGGTGAGTAGATCTCCCAGGCTACCATCTGCCTGAATGAGAATATTTTTAACTTCAGCTTTTCCTGGTTCTGTACTTAAGATAACTGCGCCTCCAGCATCACCAAACAATACACAGGTGCTGCGGTCAGTAAAATTTACTCTGCTGGTTAAGGCTTCTGCAGCTACCACTAAAACTTTTGCCTTGGGGTTAGTTAAACACAGCCCTCTACCTACTTCCAGGGCATATAAAAAACCAGTGCAGGCCGCATTGATATCAAAGCAAGGAGTGGGCGCACAGCCAAGTTTTTTTTGTAAGTGGCTGGCCCCATTGGGAACATAGGTGTCAGGAGTAAAAGTGGCTAAAACAATATGAGTAAGATCTGTTGCTTTTAGCCCTGCATCTTCCAGGGCCTTTAGTGAAGCTTGATAGGCTAAATCAGAGCAGGTTTCCTTTTCCACTACATGTCTTTTTTTTATGCCTGTTCTGGTGGTTATCCATTCGTCACTTGTATCTACCATTTGTTCTAGATCTTGGTTGGAAAGGATTTTTGCAGGTACATAATGACCTATCCCTTGAATATAAATCTTGCTCATAACTAAATACTCTTATTTTTTTTGTGTGGTTAGGGCTTTTTTACCCAAGAGGTTAATTTCTTGGTGCATGGACAGACCTTCTTCCAGGTGTTCATTGGCTTTATTTTTGACAAAAGAAGCTGCCATAAGCACGGCATTTTTAATAGCCTTACTGTTGGAAGCACCATGGCAGACTAGAGCAATTTTTTTTAGTCCTAAAAGAGGAGCTCCTCCATATTCTGCATAATCCAGTTTTTTGGAAAAGTTTTTCAGAGCCTTTTTAGCCAACAAAAATCCCATTTTAGCTAAAAAACTCTTTTTTATTTCCTCTTTAAGAAGTGCACCTAGGGAAGAAGCCAGTCCTTCCATGAGTTTGAGAGCTACATTGCCCACAAATCCATCACAGACAATAATGTCCACATTACCTTTGAAAATGTCCCTTCCTTCTACATTACCCACAAAGTTTAAAAAAGAGAGTTTAAACAGATTATAAGCTTCTCTAACCAGAGTATTACCTTTTCCCTCTTCTTCTCCAATGGTAAGGAGCCCTAGGGTTGGGTTTTGTATTTTTAATACATCGCGGGCAAAGATTTCAGCCATTAAGCCAAATTGTAGGAGGTGATGGGGCTTGCAATCTACATTAGCCCCTACATCAATCAACACAACGGGTTTTTTTTCCGAGGGCAGAATGGAGGCTAGAGCTGGGCGCTCAATCCCTTTTATTCTACCTACAGTAAACATGCCACAGGCCAAAGTTGCCCCTGAATTGCCTGCACTAACTACGCCATCAGCCTTGCCTTCTCTAGCCAAAATAAAGGCTTTTTGGATGGATGAATTTTTTTTACGCCGAAGAGCTTCTGAAGGTTTTTCCTCCATGCCAACTACTTCTTCAGCGTGCACAATTTCTACTTCTATTCCCTTAGTGGATTCTTGCGCAAGAATTGTCTTTATCCTTGCTTCATCCCCTACCAACAGAACTTTTAAGTTTTTAGACCTGGCAGCTTCTAAAGCTCCAGGTACAACTACTTCTGGGCCATGGTCACCCCCCATGGCATCTACAGCTATACAGATTCTTTTACTCATTATCCTCTCTTCTCAAATACTGTTTATCTTTGTACTTCCCACAAGCAGGACAAACAGTATGGGGAAGAGTTGCCTCTCCACAGGAGCAATAAATAAAATTAGGTGCTTCTAAATGGTGATGAGAACGTCTCATTCCTTTTTTGGATTTGGAAGTTCTTTTTTTTGGATTTGCCATAATTTTACCCCTTATTTAGATTTTAATTTTAATTGTCTAAAAATACTTAATCTAGGATCTCCTGTTGTTTTTTCGCAATTACAGGAAGCCAGGTTTAAATTGGTCCCGCACTTAGGGCATAGACCTTTACACTCTTCCTGACAGAGTTTTTTATCTGGCAAAGACAGGAGAAATTGTTCCCAAATAAGTTGAAAAATATTTAATTCATAATGACTATCAATAAAACGTAAAAGACTTTCTCCCATATTTTCTGGTTCAGCAGGTTCTTTTTCTTCAAAAAACTCAAAATACTCTTTAAAGGAGATAATTGCTGGCTCTAAACATCTGTCACAGGCAAACTCAACTTTACCCTGAATTACTCCCTTTAGCCAGAAACCTTTTTTTTGTGGTAAAACGGTTAAATCTAGCTTAAGGGGAATAAGAATCTTAAATTTTAGATTAAACTCGGCAATAAACTCTTGCCAATTTTCATTTGTTTCAAATGAAAATTCCCGGCCCTCAGCCGGGACGTCTTTTAAACTGAGCCATCCTTCTAACATAAATAAAAATCCTTTTCTTGACTGAAACTAGACTTGTGTATAGTGCTAAGGTCTTTCTTGTCAAGAATTTAGGCTTGCCTTTTTTGATAAAGGGGGGTATAAATATTTTCTTCTGTGCGCTTAAGACGAATGAATTTGGGAGGTATAGATATGTCTAGACAGTGCGAAATTTGCGGTAAGTCTCCACTTGTGGGTAATCATGTGAGCCATGCTAATAACAAGAATAAGAGAAGGTTTTTGCCTAACTTACAAAAAGTCAGGGCTCAGCTTCCTAATGGAGAAGTAAGAAAAATTAAAGTGTGTACGCGTTGTATCCGTAGTGGAGCAGTAGTAAAACCTAGTTGCTAAGAGAGCTTTTTAGGGGAAGAGTTTTCTTCCCCTTTTTGGCTTTTCCCCTCAAAATTTTTCAGTAAAGCTTCTTTAAATTTTCTTTTCTCCTTTCTTCCTTGATATAAAAAGAGATAAAAGTTTATTTTCTACAAGGGAAAGCAAACTACTCCTGCTGGGATAGAAGCGTCCTTTGAGTTGCCTTGACTGTTTACAAAGTAGACAAAGTAAACAGAGCTACCTTTATTTTTTTTAATTTTGAACAGCTGTATGTACTTTTGTCCGACAATGGGAGCAAGTAGTGTCCATTATGATGGTGTAAAATTGATGGCTTGAAGCAGGAGAGCCACCCCTCCCTCTGGTAGATAAGAAGTAGCTTAATCTTA
>LGER01000085.1 GCA_001507915.1 Desulfonauticus sp. 38_4375
AATTTAGCAAAGGATATTAGAAAAATAATTTTATATGAGAATAAAGATAAAAATGGGAAAGAATTATTATTTTCTAATGATCCTCTGATAATAGCGGGATTTTTAAATAGAAAGCAGGAGGATTAATAATGTTTAATTTCTATTCTTTTCAACCCAATGACACTATTTTTTTTAGAGGTTCTGAACCTATGAGTATGGGTGAACATCACGATTCTACCTTAAACTTTCCTCCTCCTATTCATACTATTGCAGGAGCTATAAGAACTTATTTTTTCAAAAAAGATAAGGCAAAATATGAAAAATTAATAAATCTTGGCAAAGAAAAGCCAGGATTTAACATAGTTGGTCCTTTTTTTAAACTGGATGATAAAATATATGTTCCTGCTCCTTATTTATGGTTTAGAGAAAAGCAAAAATATAAAGAAAGTATAGATAAAGATGAAAAGGTAAAAGTAATAAAGGCCAAAAGAATAAAAAAAGGTATAATAAAATCTTCTGCTAAAGATATGTATTGGGCAAAAGGAAACTCAGAGTTAGAGAGTATTGGGGGAAGTTGGATAGCTTATGATGATCTCATGGGAAAGGAAGTTGTTAACCTGAGAACAATAGAAGATTTTTATGAAACAGAGCCTAGAGTTGGTATTGCGTTAAATCCAAATAGAAGTGTAAGAACCCATCACATTTATTCTTTTACTCACTGCAGATTGAAAAAAGGAGTAAGTCTTATTTTCGGAATAGATGTAAAAGACTTGGGAGATGAGGGGGTTCTATTTTTGGGAGCAGAACAGAGATTTGGATGGTATAAAAGAGAAAACTTTGACTTAGATTTAAATGAACAAGGGAACTATTTCATGTCGTTATCTTTAATATCAGGCAGCAAAGAGGCAAATGAATCTGTGGTTGCTACAGGCAAGATTGTTTATTTAGGTGGATGGGATTTGTCCAAAGGATTTCATAAACCTATGAAGGGATATTTTCCTGCAGGTACTGTTTTTAATAAAAAGTTAGATAATTGCATAGCTATTGATTAATTTTAAAATACTATAACAGGAGGATATTATGTTAAAAAAAGAATATTTTTCTATACTTTCTTTCTACGCTATTTCTCCCATACATGCAGGGAGTGGTGCTTCTGTAGCTACAGTGGATTTACCCATTCAAAGAGAAAGGCATACAGGTTATCCTATCATTCAGGCCTCTGGAGTAAAAGGAGCTATGAGAGACCATTTTCGAAATTTTTTTGAAGATAATAAGGATAATAAAAATGTAAAAGAAGTTATTAACTATATTTTTGGTTCGGATAAACAAGATGATTGGAGTGAAAAAGAAAGTTTACCTGGAGCGATCTCTCTTTCAGATGCAAAGCTTTTGGCATTTCCTGTAAGGTCTAATGTAGCCCCTTTTGTTTGGGTAACTTGTCCAACAGTATTGGAAAGATTTAAGCGAGATTTGGAGTATTTGGGTATTAAGAAAAATTTGACTTATGATTCAGTATCAAAGAATAAAGCTATAACCTTAAAAGGAGCAGAAACTTTTAAGGGAAATTATGATGTATTGTTAGAAGAAGCCCTTGTAAAAATAGATAATAATACTGAAGAAAATAAAGATGAATTGGTAGAATTTATATGTGAAAATTTTCTTGAAATAAAGACTCTTTTACTTATCTCAGATGAGATGTTTGATTATTGTGTTACTTGTTGTACAGAAATTCAAACTAACATAAAGATAAATGCTGAAAAAGGTACAGCAGAAGATGGTTCACCTAGATATCAAGAATTTTTGCCTGCTGATTCTTTTTTGTATTCTTTAGTTTGTTTTAGTGCGCAAAGTAAGGATAAAAATTCTTTTGCTGCAAAGACAATTAAGGATTATATTCAAAGTAATATAAAAGATTTTTTGCAAATTGGCGGTGATGTAACTTTAGGAAAAGGGATCTGTAATATAAAGTGGATTGATGCTGATAAAGAACAAGAATAAGGAGGTAAATAATGAGGACTTTAGGGCAAAAAAGGGCAGAATATGCTTTAAAAGAAGTTTTAAAAGCAAAAGATATAGATAAATTTGATTCCTTTGTTGCTGGTGCTCCTGCTCAGATATTACAAAATGGTTTTGGCCAAACCTTAGCTTTTTGGTTATCTAAAGGAGCAAAAAAGAATAAAAACTCTGGCGATAAAGAATTTAATACAAAAGACAAGCATATAGTTTTATTTGATATAATTTTTAATTGGTTAAAATATAAAGAAAACGATATAAATA
This sequence comes from Desulfonauticus sp. 38_4375, assembly GCA_001507915.1. Taxonomy (GTDB): domain Bacteria; phylum Desulfobacterota; class Desulfovibrionia; order Desulfovibrionales; family Desulfonatronovibrionaceae; genus Desulfonauticus. The sequence continues at coordinate 2,257 of LGER01000085.1, forward strand.
ATGAATTTATACCTCAAAATATTCAAAGAAAAGATGAGCTTATAGCGTACTTAAATAAAATTTCACAGGAAAAATATCTCACTATTCAAAAGGAAGTTTTATCACTTTTAGAATGGGTAAAAAGATATGCTCAAGCTTTTTGTAATAATAAAGATGTAAATAATGTGGAGTAAAAAATGATTCCAATTCATAAAGATGTATTAAGTGTTTTAAGTACATATAATAAAGGAAATTTTGGTTTATGGTTTAATAAATTTATAGAACTAAATGAAAGAGATAATTTTAAAGTACCTAGAGATGCCGTTGTTAAATACTACGAAAAGTATGAAGAGCTATCCAACTATTTAAAAGAATTTTTGCTTATAAAGCATATAAATCAATATCAGTTCTGTCAAAGTCGGTTTGCAAAATATGAAATAGTGGTTTTTGTAGCACAATTAAAGTCTCCTCTCATAGTAGGAATAGGAGAGACTCATCCAAGTGAGGTAGGTATGATTTTTGATCATAACTTAGGTCTTCCTTATATCCCTGCCTCATCTCTTAAGGGAGTTGTGAGATTTGCCCATATGTTGGAATTAGTTGATAATGGTATTCCCGAAGATAAGCTGAAAGAAGACAATAAAGGTAATTTTTATATTGATGAGGAAGAAAAATGGACCTATGTTCCTAATATATTTGGAACAGGAGGAGATAATGCTAAACGAGGGAAGGTTATTTTTTTAGATAGTTATCCCTTTGAAGTCCCTCAATTACACATAGATATTATGAATCCCCATTATGGTCCATATTACATTGATAAAAAACCTCCTGCAGACTATTATCAACCAACTCCAATAAAGTTTTTGACAGTAGCCAAAGGCTCTAAGTTCGTTTTTAGAATATTGATTGATAAAGCCAATAATAATTGTGATGAATTAAAGGAGAAAACAATAAAAGCTCTAAAAAGAGCTATTACTGAAGAGGGCGTTGGTGCTAAGACTGCTTTAGGTTATGGTCTTTTTGAAGTTATCTCTACAAATGAACCTCCTGAAATAATAAAAATATACCAAGAGAAGTATATGTCCGAAGAAGATAAGATAAAGCAATATAAAGAAAAAATGTTAACTGAAATAGATAAATTAAATAAAGGCTCACAAGAAGTTGATGCTTTTATTCAGCAGTGGCAACAAAATGAACAATTAAAAACAGATAAAGATATTGCCCAAAGGCTTCTAGATAAGGTGCGTAAAAAAAAGAAAAATAAAGAATATACAAAGAGTTATCAGATATTAGCTGAGATATTGAACATTAGTTTAGATTAAAATGAATAAATTACTAAACTTAGAAAGGAGCTCTAATCAATGCCCAACTATATTGTATCTCCTTGTGGAACCAGTCTATTAACTGGTGGTGCAAGTAATGAAGAAAGAAAATTGTTGATTCAATACGCTAATTATAAAAATTTACAAGATATTGAGCCAGAGCATAGGTTTTTGTTGGAAAAGAGGGTACGAGAAGTAAAAAATAAGCTCATGCAACTTCCTTCCACAGAAGTAACGAGGTTTTCAGCAGAATTAAATGCTTTGGTAAAGTTTTATCAAGGTAAATTTTTGTCCGGGGATTATCACTTCTTGCTTTGTACAGATACCTGGCTAGGAGAACAAACAGCTAATATGATAAGAGAATGGTTGGAGAGTCAAAACAATAAAATGGTGGTTGAGGTTTATCGTCAACCAGATCTGCAAACAGAAAATATGGAAGCATTTCAGTTAGCTTTAACCGAACTTGCTGAAAAGTTTGAAGCTATTTTGCCTGAATATAAGCAAAATCAATATCGTATTATATTTAACCTTACTGGTGGGTTTAAAAGTGTACAGGGATTTTTACAGGTTATTGCCATGTTTTATGCAGATGAAATTATTTATGTTTTTGAATCTGGCTCTTCTTTATTGCGTATTCCTCGTTTACCTCTAAAGATTGATTTGGAAGAAAGTATTAAAAAAAACATTACTGTGTTTCGGCGTTTAGAAGCAGGCCTTTTAACTCTCAAGGAGGCTGAAAGTTTGCCGGAGATGTTTATTTTTAAGATGGATGAAGAAGTTGACTTTTCTCCCTGGGGAAAGCTTGTTTGGAATAGGGCCAAAGAAGTTTTATATGAGGAAGAACTCTGGCCAGAGCCAGTAGAGTATGTAAAGTTTTCTGATAAATTTGTTAAACAGATAAATGCACTGCCTGGACATAGAAAAAAAGAGATGAATGAACGTATAGATCAGCTTGTCAAAGCGTTGCGAGATAAAAGCTATAATCCAAGGAGTTTACGTTTCCACCCAATTGAAGGTAAAAAAATGGGTAAGTGTACCCATGAATTCTATGCTTGGACTGGTGAAGATGATAGAGTATATGGTTATTTTGATAACGATGTGTATGTGGTGGATAGACTGGATGATCATTTATAATATTACGAAACAGACTGGTTTTATACAGCTCTAAAAAGCTCTTTGAAAAAGAAAAATAGGGGTTTTATATTTGCGCCAACCTCTTTTACCCCTTAAAAAAGGGTGAATTTTGCTTAGGTCGGCGCAAAGGATAAGCTTTTGAAATTATTTGACAAAATCAAAAAAGAGGCCTATAAAAATATTTAAACTTTATTTTTTTAAAAAGGGTCGGCGCAACACAAGGTCTAACTCTTTGAAATATTTAAGAATAAAAAGGGCAGAGTTAGAATTGTTCCTTGATGAAAAAAGGATTGCGAC
>LGER01000086.1 GCA_001507915.1 Desulfonauticus sp. 38_4375
GACTCTGCTTCCATAACATGGTCGGTTGGCTTTAGAAAAACAAATTCAGTAATCATAATCTCTCCAGCTTTTTTATCTGCCACTTTGTTTATACATTTGCGCAAATAATCATCAATTTCTGGTTCTTGAATGGATTTTAAAAGATTGGAGTCCATGTATTCTGGAAGCACTACTTTTAACAGGTCATAACCAGTAATGATTCCCTTTAATCTTAAATCATCTTCCACCACATAAATTTGCCGTGGTGAAAGTCTTCCCATCTTGCATAATAAGGTCTTAAAACTACATTCTGGCGTAGAAAGAACCAGATGTTTCCTCATCAAATTTGATACTAACATAATCCCTCCTATTATGATAAATTAATATCGCTCATAATTCCTTTGTAATCTCCTTTTGTATAGGAAGAAAGGAGATGAAAAGAAGTTTTTTGAGTATTTTGAGCATGCCCTCTACCTTTTTTTCCATCAAAAAAAGCACCATTTGCTTCTAAGATATGTTCAATACGATGAGCAAAGGCAGAAATAAACCTTTCTCCATCACCTTCAAACTCCAAATTACCTAAAGAATATTTACCTTTTATCTTTTTGAATTCTTCTAGAGAAAGAGAGTTTTCTGTTAAATCAGACTTTCCTCTAATTATTCCCCAAACTACAGTACCTGCTGGAATTTCCAGCTCTTTATCCACATCAATTATGGTATGAGGCATCACTACAGAGCCTTTACCAATTTTTAAACCATACTTATCTTTTGCTTTAAGGTATGAATTAAAACCTACAAAAACATTTTCTTCTAAGAAAGTATTGATAATCTTTGAGCCGTGTGCACTAACATTATATCCAAATAAGTAAGAATTTATAATATAACAATTTTCTTGAGCATTGGCTCCTTTGCCTAAGAACACATCTTCCAAATAGGCCTTTTGAGAAATTAACACATTTTCTCCAACCTCTACTTTACCTTTATACACAGCATAAGGAGAAGCAAAGCTACCTTGCGCTATACTTTTTTCTTCAGGTATAGTATTAAATACATTCTTAAAAGCTTCTCGTTTTCCTTCTAAGAAGTCTATAATTTCTCCTTTTAAAGAATTTTCAGCAAAACAAACATAATGTTTTAGATTATCACCATGCCTATACTTGAATAAAAACTCCGCTCCCTTAATTAAAATAGTCCCAGGTTCAACAATCTCTCCTTGCAAGTCCCCCTGCACATAGGAAAACTCACCCACTACACTTCTTGACACTATACTTAAATCCACAGTAGCCAAAGGTAAAATCAAAGAAAACCTGGTACTGGTACCATGAATATTCGCCCAATTTAAGGAAATAGTATTTTTAATTAAAAGCACTTCCAGATTTTCCAAATCATGCGAACAATTATGCACTAAAGTATCTACAAACAAGCTATCCTGTACCAGAAGTTTTTCATCCTGACAAAGGGGAACCTCTAGCTCACCTTTTTGGTATACATCTCCAGCTCTTTTTAATTCATCACCTCTTAAGTCAGAATTAATAATAATGGAATTTAGCACTTCAATTTTTCCCAAAAAATAACTTCCAGAAAGACAAGAATTCTTTGCTTGAAATCCTAAGTTTATCTCTGGAAAGGCAACACCATATACGGCATAATCAGAAATAAATTTTATCTTAGAAACATATTCCTCTAAAGAATGTAAAACCTCTCTTTTATCCAAAAGATATCCAATATTTTTAAATATAGCCTTTTTTAAATTTATATACTTTTTCATAACCAATCTCCCAACTATATTAATTTAAAGTTACAGGCATCCCCATAATAGGCCAGATAAAATAAACAGCAATTCCAACTACTACCATAAGTAAAATACTAGCTGGTATTCCATATAAGAAAAATTCACCTGTAGTAAATTGCTTGGAATCATAAGCAATAGCATTGGGAGCAGCACCAACTACAAACAAAAAGGGCATTCCTGCTGTCACCAGAGAAGAAAAGAGAATTACTTCACCTGCCACATTTAAATAAGGAGCAATAACCAAAGCTACAGGCAAAGAGATAGCAATCGCAGCAACATTCATAATAAAGTTGGTCATCATCATTACAAAGAAAGCAATGGCCATAACAAAAACAAACCAGTGGGAATCCTGAAAGAAACTAAGCCAATGAATAGCCAGCCACTTGGCTGCCCCTGTTTCCCACAAACAAAAACCTATACTCATGGCTCCAGCAAAAAGTAAAATAATATTCCAGGGAATTTCTTCTAAGTCTTTAAGGTCTAAGATTTTTAAGATAAAAAACATGATAGTGGAAAGCAAGATAATAGCTGTTTTGTCTATAGCCTTTAACTCAGGAATAAAAGAGCGCAAAGACATAACAATAATAACAGCTAGAACAGTAAGACCGGCAATGATTTCTTGGGTAGTGATTTTGCCCAGTTTGGAATTTAGCTCTTTTGCTTTTTCTCTTAAACCAGGAATTCTATCCTTTTCTGGTTTTAAAAACACCAAGAAAAATAACCACAGCAAGAAGGTCATAAGCCAGCCTATGGGAAACATATAGTAAGTAAGTTCAAAAAAGGTAACATCCTTATTCATTATTTCCTTAAAAAATCCCAGAGCAACAGCTCCTCTAGCTGCACCAAGTAAAGTTACAATACTTCCTGCTCCTGCCACATACGCCATACCTATAAATAGGGCTTTACCAAATTTAGTTGGCTTATTGCCTTCTCCATAGAGGGCATAAATGGCAATTAAAAGAGGATAAATAGTGGCTGCTACTGCAGTATGCGCCATCACATGGGTCATGGCAGCAGTCAAAATAAAAACTCCCAGTAGAATCATGCTTGTTTTCTCACCGATTAGCATAAGCATTTTATAGGCAAGCCTTTTGGTAAGCCCGGTTTTGGTAAAAACCATACCAATAACCAAGGAAGCAAAGATAAAGAGTACTGAAGGATCCATAAAATCTTTAAAAGCTACTTTTGCCGGACGAATGAGAAACATGGCCTGAAGCACACCAATAGCCAAACTGGTTACGCCAATAGGTACAACCTCAAAGACCCACCAGGTACCTGCTAACAAGAAAATAGCTAAAGCACCCTTTCCTTCTCTAGATAAGACAAAATGCTTACCAAAGGGATCTACAGCATCAGGAAAAGGTGGAGCTAAGTAAACTATTGTAAACAAAAAAATACCCAAAAAAATAAAAAAGGCTCTTTTCATCTCTTCTTTGTATCTATTTGCTACAGAAGTTGTCATAGTTACCTCCCTTTATTTCAAATCACATTTTTCTACTTGTTCACAAATGAAGAAGAATAAATCAATAGATCTAAGAACACCAACAAAGCTTCCATCCTCTTCTACTAAAAGTAAGGTATAGTTATTCATAACCATCTTATGCACAGCTAGATCCAGAGAATCTTCTGTAGACACCGTTTCATTAGTATCTATATCTCTAGCCACCTCGCTAGCCAAAATATTGGGAATATTTTGACATAGATTTTCTAAAGGATGAGCCCATAAATCATAGTTTTTTAAAATAGAAAGAACAAAATCCTCACTATAACCAAATCTACTCAAATCCACATCTGAAACATCCTTGTACTTGGGTTCAATTCCCCGCAAAATGTCTAAAATACTTATTTTTCCTATAAATTTTCCCCTATCATCAGTGATAAATACTGTGGAGTGAAAATTGGCATTTTTTTCTTTTTTCTCTTTTAAGCTTAAAATCACTTCCAACAAGGAAGTATCCTTGTTCACAACTAAAAACTCATCTAAAGGCACAACTAGTTTTTTGACTTTTAGATTTTTCATTATCCCTCCTTTTTCAATAAATTACTTACAAATATTTTTAATTTAGAGCAATCCAAAGGATACTCTAGTTCTGCCAATTGTTTTTCTCTTACAAAATCTAAGTTAGACTGAATATAGTTTTCATCTCTTAACATTAAGATGGGCAAATGAGGAAAAGACCTGTGCACAAAGTTTACAAGCTTGGGACCTTCTGGAGCTATTGAAACAAAATCCACAATTAAAAGCCTTATTTCTAACCCGCTTTCTATTTTTTCCAGCAAATCCCACACTTCACTGAAAAACATTACTGGTCCATATCCGGCCAGTTTACTTTCCATAACTTTGAATAATTTTTTATTTTTACTAAAAAAACAAATACTCATCAGGATTACCAGTATACCTTGAGAAAATAATCACAAATCCCTAACAAAAGTCATGCCAAAACAATAAAAATACATAGTTTTCAATAATTTAATAGAAGTACCTCCCTATTCAGCAAAACCATAAGAAACAAAAAGAAACAACAAAACAAAACTTTTTGAAACAAATGAAACAAAAAGAACATTTCAAAAACTTGACTTTTCAAACTGTATTTTTCATAAAGTGTAATTAAAAAAGGAGGTCAAACATGAAAAAGTGGCAAGTGTTTTTATTTATACTATTTTTACTTGGCAGCGTTAAGGTCGGCCTGGGAGAAGACTTCCCCTCACCTGAAGGAAAAGCTCTGTGGCAATACATAACCAGGGTCTCACCCTATAAAAATTGGAGCTTTTGGCCCAATCACCAAGGGCTTCAGCCTGGCAAAGCCCCGCACGGCCCTTTGCATAAGGTATTTGTAAACTCCAGAGGAATAGAAAGTAAAAAAGCTCCTGTTTTGGATAGGACCATTGTGGTTAAAGAAAATTATGGTAAAGATAAGCAACTCAAGGCAATTACAGTTATGTACAAAGTTAAAGGCTATGCGCCCCAAAGCGGGGATTGGTTTTGGGTAAAGTATTCACCTCAGGGTAAGATAGACAAAGAGGGCAAGGTAAAGGG
>LGER01000019.1 GCA_001507915.1 Desulfonauticus sp. 38_4375
ACCTGAATTCTTTTTTTCTCTTTGATTAAATCTTTCTCTTTAATATGACATCTATTACACTGACTAGTAGGCGTATCAGCACTTTCATATAACTCTTTTATCCTTTTATGACATCCCCAACATTTCATATGATAAGCATTCACAGCTTCTACTTTAGTTTTATTGTGACATTCAGCACAAGTTTTACTGTGTTCATCTGGAGTCCAAACATTTTTTCCATTTTTATAAATATGATGACAGGATTTACAACTTATCTGATACTCATTGGCATGAACTTCATGGGAAAAATAAACTGTAGGATAAGTATACTGTCCAAATTTACTCTTATAATAGCTATCTTCTATGGGGATTAAGCTAACTGGTTGCGCCTGTACAAAGCCAACTCCTAATAAGAGCAAAAGACTTAAAAAAATAATTATTTTTTTAAACATATTATTACCTCCTTTGAGAGCGACGCTGGAGGCGTTGAATAGCCTTTCTTAAGCTTACCTGCATCCTCCTCAAGGCATCAGCTAAATCTCCAATCTCATCTGTAGAGGTAATATCAATGGGAGTTTCCAATTCTCCCAAACTAATTCTCTCAGCTACTTCTGTTAAGTAAGTTATGGGCCTGGAAAGTCTTATACTAAAAAGTAAAGCCACTAAAATTACTATTAAACCTGTAGCAATTCCACCTATATGATATTGAAGCAAGAATTTATTTTTCTCCTCATTAAAAGCATACTTTAAATTATTTATAGGAGATTCTATTTCTTTATAGTCCACTCTACTAAAAACAAAAAGAGGAGAAGAAGCGATTTTAGCTATTACATAGTAATATTTTTCTCCTTTCTCTTCAACATATCCTCCCATAACCCCCTGTTTATCAGCCAAACTTAAAATTTGTTTTAATTTAAAATTTTTACTTATTTCTGAAGTTATATCTTGATCAATAAGTTTAGGATTAGGATGCAAAAAATATTTGTATTTATCTTTATCGCCATAAACAAGATAAGTAAAGCCTGTTTTTCCAAAAGTTTGAACACCAAAAGAAGTAAAAGAAGGATCAAACTGCAACAATTGAAGATCAAAATTCTCTTGAGTCATCATATTCATAGAAATAAAATGCTCTAAACTCTTTTTTATATCCAAAGTCTTTTGTTCTACTAATTGTTCATAGGCCTTTTCTATACTTTTACTACTTTCTGAAATGGCAACTTTACTAATTTCTTCAATATGATAAAAACCAGCTCCTCCAGCTAAAATCAAAGGAAATAAAGAAGTAAGTAAAAAAATTAAAATAAATTTCCACCTAATACTCATGAAATCCTCCTTACAATTTCTTTATTGTTGCTAACATTTTCTTTTGAAAGTCCAGTCTAACTTTAGGATTATCTATTTCCGAGGCTAATTTTTCAATTAAAAGAGGAAGTTTATTAATGGGAAATTTATCTACATCCTCTTCTAAATTATATATTTCATCTAAAATAATCTCCTTAGTCACAGGGCCTAAGGTTTTACTAAGCTCAGCACTTAAAGTAGACCAAAAAACACGTGGAGTATACTTGCGACTATTGACCTTATTTTCTTCTTTTTCTTCCCAAGTGTCTACCAACTCTATTATACCTTTGTCTTTTAATCCACTAACTATTTTTAACACTTCTTCTTTAGAATAAGCAGAAAGCTTAATTAAGTTATCTAAATTTATTTTATGCTGAGATAAGGCAAGTATTTTCCATTCTTTTGCACTAAAAGAAACCTCTCTTTCTTCAGCTATAAAGCGAATTTTTTTGTTTAGTTCCAGCATACTAGCCTCTTTTAATTTGTTTATGACAGTTAAAGTATCTATTGAAAAATCTTCTCTATTAATATTTTTATTATTAAAAAACTTATATTTTATATCTTTAAAGGCTATAATTTCTAACAAAGCATCAAAGCCTACTTTATTTAGATATTCAGCAGCATAAATATTTCCCTTATAAAAATAAACTCGACAATTTTTTTTAAAATCATCTCCATCACTTATAAACAAACAACCAGTATGTTTAGCATTAAAAAATATATTTAATATCTCAACTATACTTTTCATTAATTAATTAATTACCAAAACTTAAATTTTTTTATAAAACTATCATTATTTTTTAAATTTTCTTCTATGATTATATCTAATTCCATTTTTAGAATAGAAGTATCAACTTTATCACTAGCCCAAATAACTATATATTGTCTATTATTTAAAACTTCAATCATAAACAAATCAAATTCTGCTTTACATCCTAAAAACAGTTTTTCACTTTTCACTATTTCTTGACAATAGCTAACTACTTGATCCAGTTTGTCTTTAATCTCTTCATTTAAATCTAGAGCTATTTCACTAGAATATTTTCCATCTAAAACTAACCAAACCCCTTTTACTCCTTCAATCTCCATTATTTTTTTCAATATCTTATTCATATCTATAAACTATTTTAAAAAATTAAATTCCTTTAAACCATTATCTTCAATTATTTTCTGTAAATCTCTTACCTGTTGTTCAGAAAATTTATAATTATTAGCAATAGAATTTAATATAAAAGCAACTCCTTCTTTTACTTCTTGCCTATTAATAGTATCGTCAATATAAACTTTTCCATTTGAATATTCAAACTCTCCTGAAAAAGGGTCAATAAAAGGATACCTATTAGCTCCTGCTAAACACATCTTCTTTAAATTAAGAGTAAATTTTTTATCAATAGAATTAAGATAGTTAAATAAATCAGTTAACATTTTTTTGATTTGCTCTAATTCCGAAGCCAAACTAGTTTGTTCATTAAAGACAATTTTATATACATTAAAAACAGCTTCATTTATTGTTGGTATTAAATTTGACAACTGGGAAGTACCCCTAATAAACCGATTGTTTTCATTAGAAGATATCCCCAAAATATTTCCATTAAAAAAATAAATGTTTAGATGGTTTTTATTGTATTTTATGTTTAAAACTCCATTTAAACCTTCTGCTTTCAACTTATTAATTAATTTAACAGTATCAGTAAAATCAGTGCTTAAATTTTCGTAGAATATTTTACTATAATATAAATTTGACCAATAAATTAATTCATCTTCAGGCAACTTACATACATTTAAAACAAAATCGTTTTGAATATCTTGCAAAGTACAAGAATTAATCTCTTTATTTACACTAACTCCCTGATAAAAATTGCCCATTTCTAAAAATATAAAATTCTTTTTATTTGGAAAAATAAATTCTAAAAAACCATTAAATTCTTCTTTTTTTAAAAAAGATAAAAATTCATCTAATAAAATAAAGGATGAATGGAGATTAACATAATAATAAGGAAAAATTGGTAGTCTCAGCACTAATTAAACCTCCTCCAATATTTGCTTAACCAGAGAATAAACCTCTTGAGGGTAAGCTTTTTCAAAAAATTTTATTTCTAAAATAGTTCCTTCTACAGGCAAAATAAAAATAAACCCTTTCTCGTTTTCCAGCCACATATATTTTACTTCACCAGAATCCACTAGGCCAGAAATGGTATTAAATATCTTAAAGATTTCTCTATATAAAAAAGAAAAATTTATACTCTTTACTCCCTTAATACGAGTTTTAATTAAATTAATTATTTGCTGTTGTTTTTCTTTAAGTTCATCCTTTTTTCTTACAGCTTCTAACAAGAGATATTCACAGGGAACCTCAATATTTCTTTCACTTTCCTGTACATTGGGATCAAAAGTAAAATCTCCTTCTTCTATATTCATCAATTGATAAAAGGCCTTTTCGCCACTTAAATTCCCCTTTTTAGACCAAACAATATCTCCTTTCCAAAAAAATATTTTTCCAATAACATAATTATCCTGATAAATGGTAAGCATTCCAGATTTACCATCTTGATGAAACATCTGGACCACACTAATTAAAGATACTGATCCCAGCTTACCTTTCAGCATCTATTAAAAACCTTCCCATTCTTCCTGTTGTTTTTGCCACATTTCTTTAGGATTCAAAATTTTAAAAGTAGAAGACCCACTTCTTAATATATCCCTTTCTACCTCCCCTTCTATTAAATTATTATCTATTTCTTCTGCAAAAATTACTCCCATTTTTTCTTCTCCCAAGTCAACCACCAAGGCCCATTTGGGATTTTTGCACATTTTAGAAATATGAAGGGGATAAATATTTAACTCTTTTGCCTGCTTAGCTGAATATTTACGTAACTCTCCTCTAGCATCTTTTACTGGAGAAGAAAAAGGAGACAAAAGCTGTTTTAGCTTAATAAAACTTTTCTTGGTAAGTTTTTTAGCTTTGTTTTTATTGATTTTAAATTGATTCAAAATATATTCATTATCTAGAACATAATAGTTATCTATTTTAACTTTAGCATAAAGACCTTTTCCACTAAAATATTCTTCTATTTCTTCCTCTCTTTTTTCAATTACCTCAGCTTCTTTACTTATAATTCTATGTAGTATTCTTTGGTTTTCTTCAATTTTTATATTTATTTCATGTAATTTAGAAGATATAACCTCTTCAATGGTTTTTATCAGTTCACTGCTTTCAGCCTTACCTGTATTATTTTGTTTAGCTTTTTTATAAAAAGAAACCATTCTTTTTAAAATATTTTCATCTTTAGTATTTAAAAATTTATCAGTATTATTTTTTAAAAAGTAAAAAAGTTCAAAAATATTTCTATGAATAGATATCAAGACCAAAGAGTTTTTAATTACTTTTCTAAAATTCTCTAATTTTTTATCTTCAAATTGAAGCTTGCCTAAATCTTGAATCAAATTGTTAAGATCAGAAAATTCTCCTTTTTCCAAAAAAAGACAAACCTTTTTAAAAAGACTTTCTCCCTGTAAAAAGTTATCTTCTTGTGTGTCCTCTAAAAAATTGTCCAGATTAGACAATTCAGCTTCCAATCCTTCTAAATCTATTTCAAATTCTTCCATGCTCTTGGACATCTTATCCCCCAACAGCCAAATTATTAGCACTTATTTTATGTAACGCGTACTTTAAAGTAAGTCGAGAGGCCACTCTTAAGGTTTCAAAAACATTATATCCCTTAAGGGCACTGGCGGGAAAAGCAGGGGCATTATATTTTTTATTTAAATCATCCTGCATCTCTTCTATACTCAACAAAGGCACATCAGTCTCTAAATCTCTTTTATTCCATTGAAATACTAAAGGAATGTCTTCTAATTTTAAGTTATATTCCTGTAAATTTTCTTCTAAATTTTGCAAAGATTCTATGTTAGCTTCTTTTCTGCTAGACAAAGAGTCAGCCACAAAAACTATTCCATCGACTCCTTTTAATACCAACTTTCGAGTAGAATTATAAACAACTTGACCTGGAGTTGTATAAAGCTGGATTTTTAAATCCAAACCTTGAACCTTTCCCAACTCCAAAGGGAAAAAATCGAAATACAAAGTTCTTTCACCTTTAGTATCAATGGAAATAAGCTTACTGGTTAAAGAGTTACCCATCTTTTCGTTTAATCTATTATAAATATAGACTAAATTAGTCGTTTTCCCACTTCTCCCTGGTCCATAATAGACAAGTTTTACCTGAATAATCTTTTCTTTAAAATTTATAAGGGCCATCTTTCTACCCTTTTAGAAAATTTTGAATCTCTTTTTTTATAGCATCAGTTTTCAGTCTCAGCAACCCTAAAGAAACATAAGGTTTAAACAAAACAATGAGGAGTACATCTGAAGTAATATGGGTAAAATGAATATTTTCATTTTCTCCTCGATGAAAAAGTAAAGAAAATTCTTTTTCACCTATAAGCTTTGCAATTTCTCTAGTAGCAGCAAAATTGGCAGCGGATAAAACAGCCAGGGAGGTAGCATCAACCTTTGCCTTTCCAGAACTACAAATAAGATTTCCAGCTAAATCTGTGAGCAAAGCATAGGTGGCTCCACCTTCTTCTATTAGCTTATCTAAAATGGTCTCCAGTTCTTCCACATCTTCTTTTTTTAAAATCAAATCCATCCCACCCTCCTCTCAAAAATATGACTATTAAAAAATTAGGAACTCTTTTACCTATTTCTCCTTCCTATGTAAAGAAACAAATGCAAAATCTCCTAAAAATCAAAAAATTTTTGTTGAAAATACGCCTTTTCCTGAGAATTAAAAACAAGTCGTTGCTCTTTGGATTTTTTAGAAAGTGTAAAATAATTGTCAATAATAGCGTTTTCCCAGGAAAAGCCCAGATTTTTTGCCACTGTCTTTAGATTTTTACCTTCTAATTCTAAAAAAAAGCCAAAGGGAAGTATATCTAAACACACAAGGACTTCTTGTATCTTCCAGATTGTACGAAACTTTTCATAACTAAAGCTAACTCTAAACCCAAGCTCTTTAAAAATATCCTGCATGGAAACAAAATCACTTACTTCAACCTCTAACTCCCATTTCTCTTTAAATTCAGAAGAACTGTTTTGAACAGGCAATTTTAACGTAATCCTGGCTTTTTTATCCTGCCTTAACCTCAAAAGTACTCCTTTTTTTTGAAGGCTGCCCTTAAAATCATCTAAAACCAAATTTTTTTCAAAAAACCAAGATACTATTTCTTGCCCCTGTTTTTTAAGAAGTTGTAATATTTTTTCTAACTCTTCAAAATTATTAAGTTTAAATTTTACTTCTCGTTCTAAATATCTATTACTCATCTCACTACCTAAGCATCTTTACAGCGCAAAACTCTCCGCACATAGCACATTCTTCCTTATCCTCAAAATCAGCTCTTCGGAAACATACCATTTCTCTATCCAAGGCAAGATCTTTTATCTTCTCCCAATCAAGTTCTTTTCTAGCCTTAGATATGGCATAATTTCTTTTTTGAGTTGGTCTTCTACCCAGGGCAATTTCTGCACTACTAGCTGCAATCAAAGAAGCTATAATTCCTTCACGCACATCATCTAAAGAGGGTAAGGTTAAGTGTTCTGCTGGAGTCAAATAACAAAGAAAATCTGCCCCATTTAAGGCAGCCAATGCCCCTCCTATTGCTCCGGCAATATGGTCATAACCTGGAGCAATATCAGTGGGTAAAGGCCCTAACACATATAAAGGTGCATGATGACAAAGGCGCTTCATTACTTTTACCTGCTCTGCAATATAGTTTAAAGGAACATGCCCAGGTCCTTCAATCATCACCTGCACGCCCTCTTTCCAGGCCTCTAGGGTAAGCTCAGATAGAGTAATTACCTCTTCCCATTGCGCACTATCTCCGGCATCATCTCCAGCTCCCGGGCGCATACCATCTCCTAAACTTAAAGTTAAATTGTATTTTTTAGCCAACTTTAAAATATCACCATAGTTTTCCAATAAGGGATTCTCTTTTTTATTTTTTAAAATCCATCTGGCCAGAATAGACCCTCCCCTACTCACAATCCCCAGGACTCTATCTTCCTTTTCAGCCAGCAATACGGCTCGCTCACTCACTCCACAGTGTAAAGTCATAAAGGAAACACCTTGTTCTGCCTGTTTTTCAATCTCTTCCAAAAGTTCGCTCCAGCTAAACTGAGATGGATCCTCGCCTTTGGCTATATATTTTTGGGCTACAGCATAAATGGGAACAGTACCAACTGGCAAAGAAGATTTCTCTAAAATCGCTTTTCTTATTTCATCTAAATTACCAGCTGTGGATAAATCCATCAAAGTATGAGCGCCAAAATGCTTAGCATATTCTACCTTTTCTAATTCAAGTTTTAAGTCATTGACAAACGGAGAAGTTCCAATATTGGCATTTACTTTAATACTACTAGGTTGACCAATCAACAAGGGTTTAATTTTATGTTTAGGATTGGCTAATAGTACCATCTGTCCTTGACTTAGCTTTTTAACAATCAAATCCTTAGCTAAATCTTCGGTCTGAGCTAAAAAATCTAAATTTTCTTCTAAAATATTTTTTAATAAAGTGTTTTTTTGCAAAATATCCATTTTATCTCCTTAAAAAAGCTAAAATTTTTTCTTTTATAGACGATTTATCTATTCCATATTTTTCTCTTAATTTATTAACATTACCATGTTCAATAAACATATCTGGAAGTCCAATTCTTTTTACTTTTATCTTATCTAAACAATCATTTTCCTCTAAAAATTCTAAGATAGCGCTTCCACATCCACCTTGCAATGTATTTTCTTCAACTATAATAATTTTATCATAATTTTTAATCATATCTAATAAAGATTTACTTAAGGGTTTTACAAAAATTAAGTTATATAAACCTATTGAAAACTCTTTAATTTCTTCTATAGCTTCTAAAGCAGGATACACCCTACTTCCAATAGCCAGTACTAGCGCATCCTGCCCTGCCCGTAAGAGTTCTCCTTGACCAAGGGGAAGGGTTCTAAATTCTTTTAACAAAGCAACTCCACTTCCCACTCCTCTGGGATAACGTAAAGCAAAGGGCTTATTAGCTTGTAAAGCAGTGTACAAAAGCAATTGCAATTCTGCTTCATCCTTGGGAGCACTAACTACCAGGTTGGGGATATGCCTCAAATAAGAAAAGTCAAAAGCCCCATGATGAGTAGGCCCATCTTCTCCTACCAAGCCACCCCGATCCAAACAAAAAACAACTGGTAGATTTTGCAAACAAACATCATGCACTATCTGGTCATAAGCCCTTTGTAAAAAAGTAGAATAAATGGCTACCACTGGCTTAAACCCTTCTTTGGCCAAACCAGCAGCAAAAGTAACTGCGTGTTGTTCACATATTCCCACATCAAAAAAACGCTCTGGAAATTGTTCAGCAAAAAAAGAAAGCCCTGTACCCTCGGGCATAGCAGCAGTTATGGCTACAATCCTGGAGTCTTCTTTGGCCAATTGACATAAAGTCCTGCCAAAAACTTCGGTATAAGTGGGTAAACTACAGGCAGCTATTTTTTTCGCCTTGCCTGTTTCTGGTTCAAAACAGCCAACGCCATGAAAATAGGTTGGATTTTTTTCTGCAGGTGCATATCCCTTACCTTTTTTGGTCAGGACATGCACCAGAACAGGAATGTTTAATTCCTTTACCTCTTCAAAAACAGTAATTAATTTCTTTAGATTGTGCCCATCTACAGGCCCAATATAATTAAATTTAAAGGCTTCAAACAAAATCCCAGGAGTAAAAAAACTCTTTAAGGCCTCTTCACTTCTCTTAGCATAGGTTAAAATATCTTCTCCAATCCTGGGAATTTGTTTTATGAAACTTTCAAAATCCCGTTTAAATTTTATCATCCAGCGAGAGGAAAGTTTACGACTTAAAAAAGAAGACAAGGCTCCTACATTCTTGGATATGGACATTTCATTGTCATTTAAAATCACCACCAGATCCTTATCCAACCCCCCAGCCTGATTTAACCCTTCATAAGCCAGCCCAGCAGTCATGGAGCCATCACCAATAATTGCCAGTACTTTATTTTTCTTCCCCAATAAATCTCTGGCCACTGCCATTCCCAACCCAGCAGAAATAGAAGTACTGGAGTGCCCTACTGCAAAATGATCAAAAGGACTTTCTTCTGGTTTGGGAAAACCACTAATTCCTCCCATCTGTCTTAAAGTGGGAAAACTATCTTTTCTGCCAGTAAGGATTTTATAGGCATAGGCCTGATGCCCCACATCCCAGATAAATTTATCTTCTCTGGGATCAAAAACATGCAATAAAGCCAAAGTTAACTCCACTACGCCCAAAGAAGGAGCTAGATGTCCTCCATTGCGGGCCACAACCTTAATAATCAAATCCCGTATCTCTTGAGCCAAAAAAGTGAGCTCTTCTAAACTTAATTCTTTTACTAGCTGAGGATTGGTTATTTTTTCTAAAATACTTTTTTCTAATTTTTCCAAACCTTCTTCTCCTTATAATAGCCTAAAATAACAGACAATTTTCTCTCTTGCTTTTTAAAACAATAAAAACTAATAAAAATAGTTTACACTTCACTTTTACTTTTTACAAGTTTAAGCAATAGGAACAAAAAATGAGTCAAAGAAAACCTCATATTTCTCTGGCCTCTGAGCGACTAATCAAGCGCGTTTTAAAATTAAATCTCAACCAGTTTCGTGCTTGGCCAGAAAGTGTTCAAAACCTGGCGCTCAGTTTGGCAGCAGAAATTTTTATTATTCGTTATAATCCTTTTATCAAGCCCCAGTTGGTAAGGCAAAGTGTTTTTTCCCGCCTGAAAGGTGAAAGGACCTCTCTTTCTGAAGAATATTATGAAATAATTTCCACCTGTTTAGAAAATTACTGGAAAGAATTTGAGCAGGATGAAGCTTTTAAGCAAAAAGTAGTTAAAAGACTAAAACAATTTATGGAAGAAGAGCAAATATCTTTAGAACCCAATGCCATTGCTGAATGTTCTACTGATGCCACAGACCTGCGCATGGAACTTCCCCTTATGGTCCTTTTTCCTGAAAGTACCACTCAAATTAGAAAAATCATTGAATTAGCCAACGAACTTCACTTTTCCCTTATTCCCCGTGGAGGTGGCTCTGGCCTTACTGGTGGAGCAGTACCTGCAGGAAGAAGATCTGTAATTTTAAGTCTAAGCAGGCTAAAAAAAATACTTAAAATTGACCCGGATAATCTCTATCTCTGCGTCCAGGCCGGAGTTATTACCTTAGATGCCATAAAGGCTGCTGCCAGATATAACTTACTTTTGACCGTAGATCCTGCTTCCAAGGCTGCTTCTTCTCTGGGCGGAAATGTAGCTGAAAATGCTGGTGGTCCTTATGCTTTTGAATATGGAACCACTCTGGACAATATCTTAAGCTACAAAATGATCTTGCCCACTGGAGAATTAATAGAGGTAAAGAGAAAAAATCACCCTCGTCATAAAATATTACCTCAAGAAACAGCTACTTTTGAAATTTATAACGAGCAAGGAAAATTAAAAGAGGTAATTCGCTTAAAAGGAGAAGAAATAAGAAAAGCAGGACTGGGCAAAGATGTAACCAATAAATATTTAGGAGGACTTCCTGGTATTCAAAAAGAAGGTGTTGATGGCATTATCACTGAAATTTGCTTTATACTCCATCCCAAACCTGCCCTGTCCAGGACTCTTTGTTTAGAATTTTATGGCAAATCCATGCGCAATGCAGCTCTGGTCATCAATGATATTGTAAAATTAAGAGATACCATAAGAACCCAGGGAGATCTGGTTAAAATCTCAGCTTTAGAAGAATTTGGAATTAAATATGTCCAGGCTATCGAGTATCAAAAAAAATCAACCCGCTACGAAGGTGAACCCATATCTGTATTACTTCTCCAGTTAGATTCAGATGACCTAGAAGCTTTAGAAGATGCTGTACACAAAATAGTAGAACTAACCTCTCCTTATGAAGGAGTAGATATTTTTGTAGCTAGAGATGAAAAAGAAGCAGAAATTTTCTGGGAAGATAGACATAAACTTTCGGCCATTACTAAAAGAACCAGTGGATTCAAAATAAATGAAGATGTGGTTATTCCCTTAGAAGCAGTACCTGCCTTTTCTGATTTTTTGGAAAATTTAAATTTATATTATTTAGCTAAAGCCTATAGAAAAGCTTTACAAAAAGTACAAAATCTTCCTGGTATAGACATAGAAGATGAATTTATTCACATGGAACTAGATATAGCTTCAAAAATCTTAAAAAATAAAATAAATAAGGACCAGTTATCTGAACAGGAGTTACAGGTACAAATAGGCTTTTTCTTTCAAGATTTGAAGTCAAGATATTCAGCTTTAAAAGTAGATCTGGATAATATTTTAAATGAACTTTTTCTTACTCGTATTGAAATTGCCAATCACATGCATGCAGGCGATGGCAATTGCCATGTAAATATTCCTGTAAACTCCAATGACCTAGAAATGCTGGCCCAAGCAGAAGAGGCAACAGAAAAAATATTTGCCAAGGTATTAGAATTGGGAGGTCAAATTTCTGGTGAACATGGAATTGGAGTAACTAAAATAAACTTTTTAGAAACGGAAAAGATAAAAGCCCTTAGAGAATATAAAAGTATAGTTGATCCCAATGACATCTTTAATCCTAAGAAATTGATCCAAAAAGAATTACCAGTAGAACCCTATACCTTTTCCTTTAACCACTTAATCCAGGATATAAAAGGAAGTGCTTTAAAGGAAAGCGAAAAACAAGAATTAATCACTCTCTTAAAAAACATTCAAATATGTTCTCGTTGTGGTAAATGCAAACAAGTCTGCCCTATGTATCTACCAGAAAAAGGGCTTCTTTTTCATCCTCGAAACAAAAATATCACCCTTGGTGCCCTTATAGAAGCAATTTATTATACCCAGCTGCTAACAGGAGAGCCTGACCAGGAATTGCTGCATAGATTAAGAAAAATAATGGAACACTGTACAGCTTGTGGTAAATGTACCTTTGTCTGTCCTGTAAAAATAAAAAATGCAGAAGTAGCTTTGATGCTAAGAAACTTTTTAGAAGGTAGAGAGTCTTCAGGCCATCCCATCAAACACAAAATACTCAATTTAATATCGCAAAATCCTGAAGAATATATACCCAAAAGCGCCAAATTTGTTAGCATTGGACAGAGAATACAAAATAAAATAATTCCTTTTGTACCTGAAGTCTGGCGTAAAAAAATAAACAATCCCCTTTTTAAAGAAAAAGGTCCAGAAACTGAGTTTCTCAATCTTTATGAAACAATTGATACCTCTAAATATTTTATTTTTACTCCTAAGGAATATAGCACAACTGTTTTCTACTTTCCAGGATGTGGGGCCAGTGTATTTTATAGAAGTATTGGCCTGGCCAGTATCTACTTACTCTTAAAAAGCAAAGTAAAAGTAGTAATACCACCAAAACATCTGTGCTGCGGTTATCCTTTATTGGTATCCGGAGCTCAAAATGCTTACTCCAAAATAAGAGAGTCCAATATAACCCTCATAGAAAAGATTATTTCTCAAAAAGAAAATCAAGACCTAAACTTCTTTTTAACTTCCTGTGGTACCTGTAGAGAAGCAACGCAAAATTATAACTTAAAAATAAATAATCAATCAATTACGCATCTGGATGTAGTTCAATTTATTTTAAACCATCTACCTGAGCTTTGCTCTATTCCTCAAGATAAAATAATTTATCATCCTGCCTGTCATAGTGAGTGGGTAGGAGTAAATCCAGTAAAAAGTCCTGAAGTATACGCTAAAAACATATCTAGCTATCTCAAAACCCCAGTTCAAATAACTCCTGGTTGTTGTGGAGAAAGCGGACTTGGAGCCTTAACTTCTCCAGAAATATATAATAAAATAAGAGAAAGAAAATTAGAAAACTTAAAAAAAGATTTAAAAGACTACCCTACTCATCTACCCATAATTGTAGGCTGTCCCTCTTGTAAGATTGGTATTAAAAGAGCTCTGAATATTTTAAAATACAAATATTCAGTTTTGCATACCGTAGAATATCTTAGCATGTGCATAGGCGGACCAAAGTGGAAAAATGATTTTATTAAAAAGATCAAAAAAAGCAAAAAAGAAAATAATAAAATTATACTAGATATATAATGAGTAAAGTATTGGGAATAGACTTTGGTTTAAAAAGAATAGGTTTGGCCTTAGGATATGAAGAGTTTAAAATGTCTTTTCCTTATAAGACATTAGAAAAAAAAGATAATGAGAGCCTATTTATAGAACTAAAGGAAATAGTAAAAAAAGAAGACATAAAAAAAATAGTAATAGGTATACCCAGGTATTTAAATGGAGAGGAATCTTTAACTACCAGACAGGTAAAAAATTTTATTAAACGCTTAAATTCCAAGTTAGGCTTACCTGTCTTGAGTGTAGATGAGGCCCTGACTTCTTTTGAAGCAGAAAAAATATTAAAATCTTCTGCTAGTAAAAAAAAATTAAAAGATAAAAAAAATATAGACCAACTCGCAGCTGTCATTATTTTAGACTCCTATTTTCAAACTACATCATGAAAAAAGTTTTTATCTATTTTTTTATAACCTTACTTCTTTTAGTTATAGGTAGTTATTACTATCTGTATATTTTTTGGAAACAACCTCAAAAAAGACTAAATACTAATAGTATAACTTTAGAAATAAATCCCCAGACTCCTACTAATGAAGTATTAAAAGTATTAAAACAAAAAAAAATTATTGGAGATATCTTTTTATTTAAACTAGCTAAAAAAATTTTTTCCCCTTCTAAATCTATAAAAGCAGGAATATATGAATTTAATCCCAACCTATCCTTAGAAGAAATCTATAACCTTTTATGTTCAGGGAAAGAGGTTCTTTTTCCTGTAACCATACCAGAAGGTTTAACCTGGTGGCAAACAGCCCATATTCTGGAAAAAAAGGGGTTTGTCTCCTTTGAAGAATTTAAAAGGGCCGTCTTTGATGCAGAGTTAAAAAACAAATTCCATATTCCAGGCCCCTCTCTGGAAGGATATTTATTTCCCAGTACTTACTTTCTGTCCAAAACCAAACAATACACTGCTAAAGAATTAGTCCTTTTACTTCTCAACGCCTTTAAACAAAAAACTGCCCACCTATTTCCAGACTTCTCTCCAGATCAAATTCAAAAAACCGTAATTTTGGCTTCTTTAATAGAAAAAGAAACCTCTTTACCAGAGGAAAAACCTCTTATTGCTGGAGTTTTTCTTAATAGATTGAAAAAAAACATGCTCCTTCAATGTGATCCCACAGTAATCTATGGACTAGGGTTAGATTTTGATGGAAACTTGAAAAAATCTCATCTTAAAGATAAAACTAATCCCTACAATACCTATGTATATAAGGGATTACCACCTGGACCTATTTGTTCTCCAGGCCTTGACTCTCTCAAGGCAGCCTTACAGCCTAAAAAACATTCTTATTTATACTTTGTAGCTAAAGGAGATGGTTCCCATTTTTTTAGCGAAACTCTAAAAAAACATACTAGCGCAGTTTTAAAATTTCAGTTAAAGGGGAGGCGATAATGGTTGGAGGGGGTGTTTTGTTTTTTTGTTAAACCTTTAAAAAAACCCTTTAACTGGGAGGTTTTGTATGCGCAAACTTTTTTCTCTTGGACTAGGAATTCTTCTTAGTCTGTGCTTGTTTGGTTTGGCCAATGCTAAAACTTTAAGATTGGCCATGGACGCAGATCCTGTATCCATGGATCCGCATGTTCAACTTTCTGGTGGGATGTTGCAGTACTCCCAACTGGTCTTTGATCCCTTGGTTCGCTGGACTCAGGATATGAAATTTGAACCTCGTCTGGCAGTAAAATGGGAACGCTTAAATCCCACAACTGTGCGTTTTTATTTGCGTAAAGGGGTAAAATTTCATTCGGGCAATCCTTTTACTGCCAAAGATGTAGCCTGGACCATGGCTCGTTTGAAAAAAAGTCCAGACTTTAAAGGCCTCTTTGAGCCCTTTGCTGAGCCCAAAATTGTAGATGATTATACCATTGATATCATCACTAAGGGGCCATATCCTTTGCTCTTAAACATGGCTACCTATATTTTCCCCATGGACAGCAAATTTTATACTGGCAAAGACGAGAATGGTCAGCCTAAAGATGCTATTGTCAAGACTGGTCCTTCTTTTGCCAATTCTCACGAATCTGGCACAGGAAAGTATGTTGTAGCTTACAGAGAACAGGGAGTAAAATGGATTTTAAAGGCTTTTAAGGACTACTGGGACAAAAACTCTGGTAATGTAGATGAAATTATTTTGACACCCATTAAAAATGACGCTACCAGAGTTGCCGCTTTGCTTTCTGGAGACGTGGACTTCATTATGCCTGTTCCACCTCAAGACTATTCCAGAATTGAAAAAAATCCCAACTTGCAGCTTATTACTATGCCTGGAGCGAGAATCATTACTTTCCAACTCAACCAAAAGAGACGTCCTGAATTTGCCAACAAAAAGGTTCGTCAGGCTATTGTTTATGCTGTAAATAATGTAGGTATTGTAGAAAAAATCATGAAAGGCAAAGCTACTCCAGCAGGTCAGCAATCTCCTGAAGGTTTCTTAGGTCATGTACCAGAGTTAACCCCTCGTTATGATCTGGCAAAAGCCAAGCAACTTATGAAAGAAGCTGGCTATCCCAATGGTTTTGAGTGCTCTATGATTGCTCCTAACAACCGTTATGTAAATGACGAAAAAATTGCTGAAGCTGTAGCTAGTATGCTTTCTAAAATTAACATCAAAGTTAACTTAAAAACCATGCCCAAGGCTCAATACTGGGATCAGTTTGATGCTAGGGCTGCTGATATTCAAATGATTGGTTGGCATCCTGATACTGAAGATTCTGCCAACTATACTGAGTTCTTACTTATGTGTCCTGATGAAAAGACTGGCTATGGCCAATACAATAGTGGAAACTACTGTAACCCAGAAGTAGATAAACTTATTTTACAAGCTCAAACTGAGACCAATGTAGAAAAGAGAAAAGCTATCTTACAAAAGGTAGAGCGTATTCTCTACGAAGACGCTGCTTTTGTACCTTTGCACTGGCAACACCTTTCTTGGGCTGCTTCCAAAAAGCTTAAAAATGCCAAGGATATTGTAAATAAACAAAACTTCCCCTACTTTGGGAACCTAATTATGGAATAATAATTCCATTAAAAGAGGGGAGATAACTCTCCCCTCTTCTTTATAAAAAAATTGAGAGTGGAAGAGAAGAACTATGTTTGCTTTTATTGTACGTCGATTTTTACAAGCTGTCTTTGTTATGTTAGTGATAAGTCTTATTGGTTTTTCTATTCAGCATCAAATTGGAGACCCAGTAAGAGACTTAGTAGGTATCTCAGTATCCAAAAAAGAAAGAGAGGCCTTAAGAGAAAAACTGGGACTAAATGATCCCTTTTTCATCCAATATGGAAGATTTTTAAAAAAAGCACTCCATGGTGATCTGGGCAGGTCTTTTTTTTATAAGAAACCAGCTGTAGATGTTATTTTATCCAAAGCACCTGCCACTCTGGAATTGGTTTTTGTAACCTCTATTTTAGTCATTGTCTTTTCGATTCCTCTGGGAATCTATTGCGCTATTTTTCCTAAAAAATTCTTATCTCGACTGATTATGGGAGCTAGTGTGGTGGGAGTTTCCATACCAGTCTTTTTAACGGCAATAATGCTTATTTACATATTTTCCGTAAAACTGGGAGTAATGCCTTCCTTTGGACGAGGAGAGCTAGTTCATATAGGGGGATATTGGTATTCAGGGCTTTTTACCTGGGATGGATTAAAACACTTGGTAATGCCCTCTATTGCCCTGACCTCAATTATGCTTCCTCTTTTCGTAAGACTCATTAGAGCGGAAATGATGGAAGTACTGGAATCAGAGTATATTCGCTTTGCCTGGGCTAAAGGACTTAAACCCAAAAGAATTTGGTTCGTGCATGCCTTTAAAAACACTTTATTGCCAGTAATCACAGTAGGCGGAGTACAGCTTGGAACTCTGATTGCTTTTACCATTTTAACTGAAAGTGTTTTTCAATGGCAGGGGCTGGGATTTCTCTTTGTAGAAGCAGTGGAAAGAGCTGATACCACTCTTCTGGTTTCCTATCTAATTTTTGTAGGTTTTGTTTTTGTACTGATAAATACGCTGGTAGATATTATTTATGGTTTAGTAAATCCAATGGTAAGAATAACGGGGAAAAAATGAGTACTAAATGGCAACAATTTAAAAATTCTTACTTTTTTCACAGTTTTATTCACGATAAGGTGGCCATTGTCAGTTTCGTCGTGCTGGTAATGCTGGTTGTCTGCAGTTTTTCTGCACCTATAATAGCACCCCATGACCCTTATGACACCACTACCATTGATGTTCTAGATGCAGAAACTCCACCCATCTGGATGGAAGGAGGAAATCCTAACTTTCTTCTAGGCACAGATGCCCAGGGAAGAGACATTCTCTCCACCATGCTCTATGGAATGAGAGTGTCTTTACTTATTGGCTTAGGGGCAGTTTTTTTACAAGCTTTTTTAGGTGTGGTTATTGGTCTGATAGCAGGATATTTTGGCGGTAAACTGGATTCTCTGCTCATGCGTCTTGCTGATGTACAGTTATCTTTCTCCACCTTAATGGTAGCTATCTTTATCTCAGCTATTTTTCAGGCCTTTTTTGGGATAAATAAATACGAAGAACTGGCTGTACCCTTTCTTATTATAGTTATTGGCCTGGCTGAATGGCCTCAATATGCCAGAACTGTTAGGGCTTCTGTATTGGCAGAAAAAAAGAAAGAATATGTAGAAGCAGCTAAGGTTATTGGTTTTGGTTCTGGCAGGATTATGTGGAAACACATTCTACCCAATACCCTTTCTCCCATCCTGGTCATATCCACTATCCAGGTAGCCAATGCCATTATGAGTGAAGCTGCTTTGTCCTTTTTGGGATTGGGTATGCCTGTAACCAAACCTTCTTTAGGCTCTCTCATTAATTCAGGTTTTGAATATATATTTAGTGGTTCCTGGTGGATTACTATTTTCCCGGGAATTTTATTGGTGATTTTAATTTTGGTAATAAACCTGCTTGGAGATTGGCTAAGAGACGTACTCAATCCTAAATTATATAAGGGTTAAGAAACAATGGATAAATTGTTAGAAGTAAAAGATTTGGTAGTTAAATTCGCTCTGCGTACAGGAACACTTACTGCACTTAATGGAATAAACTTTTCTCTTCTTCCTGGCGAACGCATGGGATTGGTGGGTGAAAGTGGTGCTGGAAAATCTGTAGCTGGATTTTCCATCATCAATCTTATCAGCAAACCTGGGTTTATTGCTGGAGGAGAAGTTATTTTTGAAGGAGAAGATATAAGTAAATACAATTTTGAACAAATGCGGTCTATCAGAGGGAATAAGATTTCCATGATTTTCCAGGACCCCATGATGACCTTAAACCCAGTATTGACCATTGGCACTCAGATGACAGAAACCCTGCTAGCCCACAAACAGATGTCCAAAGAAGAAGCCACAGAAATCGCTATAGAGTGCCTCAAAAAGGTTTATATTCCTTCTCCAGAAACCAGACTCAAACAATACCCGCATGAGTTTTCAGGGGGAATGCGGCAAAGAATTGTCATTGCCATTTCCCTTTTAACTACTCCTAAACTTATTATTGCCGATGAACCTACCACAGCTCTGGATGTTACCATTCAGGCTGAAATAATGGACCTACTCTTAGAGCTTTGTATTAAAGAAAAAATGGGGTTGATTCTGATTACCCATGACCTGGGAGTAGTATCCCAGACTACCCAAAAAATAGCTGTAATGTATGCAGGCCGAATAGTGGAAAAGGGAAAAACTCTGGATATTATCACTAACCCCAAACATCCCTACACCCAGGGTTTAATCAAGGCCTTACCTCAAACCCACAAAAAAGGGGAAAAACTCTACCAGATTCCAGGCATAATGCCCAATTTAAATCAAATTCCCTCAGGCTGCCCTTTTCATCCCAGATGTACCTTTAAAAAAGACATTTGCAGTCAAATAGAACCATCTCTAAAAAGCGTAGATAAGGGAGAAGTGGCCTGCCATCTTTATGCTTAGAATTTTGGAGAAAATTTTAGGAGCAAATTAATCATGCAAAAGGAGCAAATCTTAGAAGTACAAAATGTGGTTAAACACTTTGACATTTCAGGTGGAATTTTAGATCAGTTGCGTTTTAATAAGGGTAAAATATATTTGGAAAAGAAAACAGTAAAAGCCTTAAATGGTGTAAGTTTAACTATAAATAAAGGTGAAACCTTTTCAGTGGTAGGAGAAAGTGGTTGTGGAAAATCCACCCTGGGCAGGACTATTTTAGGTTTGTATCCACCCAATAAAGGACAAATTTTCTTTAAAGGAAATCGTATAGATAATTTATCTCCTAAAAAGATGTTGCCCTTTAGGACTAAAATGCAAATGATTTTCCAGGATCCCTATGCTTCTCTTAATCCCAGAAAAACAGTAAGAACTACTTTAGAAGAGCCTATTCGCTTTCATCAACCCTCTTTAAGTAAAAAAGAAATCAAAGAAAAAGTAGAAGAAATAATGGCCCAAGTAGGTGTGGATCCAGGCTGGGCAGACCGTTATCCTCACGAATTTTCAGGAGGGCAACGTCAACGTATCAGCATTGCCAGAGCCCTTATGGTAGACCCAGAGTTTATTGTAGCTGATGAACCTATCTCTGCTTTAGATGTTTCCATTCAAGCCCAGATTTTAAACCTACTTATGGAAGCCCAGGAAAAAAGAAATCTCTCTTATCTTTTTATTACTCATGACCTTTCTGTTGTAGAACACATAAGCTCTAGAGTGGCAGTTATGTATTTAGGCAGAATATGTGAAATGGGCCCCACTGAAAATCTCTTTGATTCTCCCAGACATCCTTATACTCAAGCCCTACTTTCAGCCATTCCCAAACTAGGGGAAACTGGCTTAAAGCACATTAAACTAAAGGGAGAGGTGCCCACCCCTATTCACCTGCCTTCTGGCTGTGTATTTCACCTAAGATGTCCCCATGCCAATGAACGCTGTAAAAAGGAAATCCCTGAACTCATTACCCTGGACAACCAAACCCAAGTGGCCTGTCACGGAGTAGAAGAAAAAAGAATATAAGGTAAAAACCATGAAAGTCATCCTGCAACCAGAAGAAAAAGAAATAATCTTACCTAAAATTAAATCTGTCAGGGCCTTATTAAACAAGTTAAATCTTTACCCAACCCAAGCCCTGATTATTAGAAATGGAGAATTATTAACTCCTGATGAAAAAATTTATCCTAAAGACACCATTATTGTGCGTCAAATTACTTCCAGAGGTTAAACTATAAATGAAATGTACGCGTTGTAAACAAAAGGCTGTAGTAGCTCTACCCAGTCATAATGCTGGTTTTTGTCCCAGCTGCTATTTAGAATATTTTAAACGCCAGGTGGAAAAGGCTATCAAAGCCCAAAATATGTTTAGCTTTGAAGATAAAATTCTGGTGGCCATAAGTGGAGGCAAGGATTCCCTGGCCCTTACTCTGCAATTAAAAGAACTGGGCTATAATGTTTCTGGCTTACATATTGACTTAAATATACCTGAGTCTTCTGCTGAAGTAAGAAAAACCGTGGAAGATTTTTGCACCCTGCAGTCCATTCCCCTCTATGTCTTGGAAATGAAAAAAGAAGGACTTTCCATTCCAGAGGTAAAAAAACGCCTTTCCCGTCCCATTTGCTCTGCCTGTGGACAAATAAAACGCTACCATTTTAATCTCTTTGCCAAAGAAAAAGGTTTTACCGTGCTAGCTACTGGACACAATTTGGACGATGAAGTGGCCAGGCTTTTTGCCAATACCTTGCGCTGGGATATAGATTATTTAAGCGACCAGGGACCAGTTTTAAAAGAAGAGCAAGGCTTTGTAAAAAAGGTAAAGCCTCTCTATCGTCTTACTGAATTTGAAACAGCCAACTACGCCTTTTTAAAGGGTATAAATTATAGCTATAAACCCTGTCCCTTTAGCAAAGGAGCCAGTTTTACTTTTTATAAAAAACTTATTGCCAGTCTCGAACAGGAACAACCTGGTAGAAAATTAAATTTTTACGAAACTTTTTTAAAGCAAGGACAAAAACCCTTTAAATTAGCAGCTTCCAGAAAAAATTCTCCTCTTAATGCTTGCTCCAGGTGTGGATATCCCACTTCTGGAGAAATATGCGGAGTTTGTAGAATCAAAGAACTTTTAGCATGTTAACAATAGAAATAACTCTTCCTTCCTGGTTGGATAAGTATTTTACCAATACTACCTTTTCCACACCAGAAGAAAAAATGGAACTGGCTATTACTCTGGCCAGAGAAAACCTTGTACAGGATACAGGCGGCCCCTTTGGAGCTGCTATTTTTGATGCCCGTACTGGCCAACTCATCTCCCTGGGAGTAAACCTGGTAACTTCTACCAATTGTTCTCCCTTACATGCAGAAATTGTTGCCTTTTTACTGGCTCATAAAAAACTAGGACATTTTCATTTAAATAAGATTACCTCTGTAGAGCTATATTCTTCTTCTGAGCCCTGTGCCATGTGTTTAGGAGCTTGTCTTTGGGCAGGAATAGATAAAGTAGTTTTTGGAGCTCCAGCTTCTATGGCCAGAGAAATTGGCTTTGATGAAGGGCCAATTTTCCCTCAATCCTGGGAATACTTAAAGAATAAGGGAATAGAAGTTCAAGGCCCCTTTTTAGCAGAACAAGCTGGTGCAGTGCTAAAAACCTATAAGCAAGCGCAAAAAATAATCTACTAAACTTTATAAGTCATAATATCCAGCATCACATCATTGGCTTTGGGCATGCCCAGGGCAATAATTTTGCTTAAATTTTGAATAGTCTCCTCCCCGCTTTTACCCATAAAACCATCTTCATAACCTATTCCATATCCATTTAAAGCCATATAAGCAGCTCTTAGAGCTGAATCTGCAGAAGTGGCAACCTTTAAAGCACATCCACCCTTTGCTCCATCACAAAGCATGCCCCCAATATCACTGATAATATTATTTATAGCCAGAGAAATATTGGTCAGGTTATCCTTTTGTTGCTGATAAACTATAGCAGCTGCTGCTCCCACTCCAGCAGCAATGGCACAACCACAAAGAGAAGAAAGGCTCCCAGTAAAAGCTTTAACATAACTGTTTAATAAATGAGAAAAGCCTATACTTTTTATTATGGTTTCTTCTTTTATTCCAAATTCCTTACCCACCAAATAGGGTACTAAAATGGCAACAATTCCCTGGTTTCCACTACCACCACTGGCCATCACCGGCAAGTTTACTCCAGCCATTCTGGCATCAGTGGCAGCAGCAGTTAAAATTTTTACCTGAGAGAAAATGTTTTTACTAATAAAGCCCTTATCTTCTAGCCTCTGCAAATAATACCCTACTTTTTTTAATTTAAGCCCCTCTTCAGCTATTTTTAGATTAGTAAAAACTCCTTTTAAAATATACTGGTAATCTTCCTTATCTATAGCTTCCACCAATTCTATAAAATCAGAGATATGTTTTGTCTGAAGTTGCTTTTTATAATCATCTTTTTCTTTCTCTGTCTCTTTACTATTTTGAGCAGAAAAAATTATTTCTTTATTCTTTTCTACCAATTCCAGATTGGTATGAGAATGTTGAACTACAACCCTTACATATTCTGCACTGGAAAAGATTCTAACCTCAATGTATAAATTTTTTTTGCTATGATCTAAAATTAACTTAGCTTTTTGAGAATCAACAATTTCTTTGGCCTTCTTTAACTTATCAGGTTCGACTTCTTTTAAAATCTCCATTTTTAACTCAGGTTTAGCAATAAGTGCACCTAAAACTCCAGCTAAAAGATTGCCCTTTTCTCCATTAGTATTGGGGATGTGCACAGAAAAACCATTTTTATACACTCCAGAATCCAAAACAATCTCCAATCTCTCCCAGGGAGAATTAAGATAAAAAGAAGCAATACTACAGGCATAGGCCACAGCAATGGGCTCAGTACACCCCAAAGCCAAAAAAACTTCTTTTTCTAACACCTTTTTTAACAGGTTCATCTCTAAAAAATCCTTTAATTTAATATAGTTAACTCTTAAAAAAAATAACAAAATAGTTTCTACTTAGCAATGTGAAAATAACTGCCTGAAAAATTAATCTGGTTTATAAAGACTAAAGAAAACCAGGAAAAGTTTCCAATCCTTCTAGATAGACGACCTTATCTCAAAAAGTCTCCAGGCAAAACAGATAAAAAGGATTTTTAAACCAGAGCTTAAAAAAATAAGAGATAAATTAATAAGTAAACTAAATTTAAACCACTAACTTTAAAGCCTCCTGTAAATCCCTGACCAAAATGATCTCTAAATCCTTTTTAATATCTTCTGAGACTTCACTTAAATCCCCTTTATTTTTTTCAGGTAAAATAACCTTTTCTACACCAGCCAAAGAAGCAGCCAGTAGTTTTTCTTTTATGCCGCCAACGGGTAAAACTCTACCTGTGAGGGTAATTTCTCCAGTCATGGCTATTTTTCTTTTACAAGGTACATCCAGCAAAAGCGAATAAAGGGCCACAGCAATGGCCAAGCCAGCCGAAGGACCATCCTTGGCAATGGCACCTGCAGGTACATGGATATGTAAGTCATGAGTAGCAAAAAAACTGTCTGGAATGCCAAACTCACTGGCCCTGCTCTTAAAAAAACTAACCGCAGCTTGAGCAGATTCCTTTAACACTTCTCCTAAGGAGCCTGTTAAAATCAGTTTATTATTTCCTTTCATCTTAGACACTTCTATAAACAAAATTTCTCCACCTGTAGGAGTCCAGGCCAAAGCAGTACTAACCCCTACTCTATCCTGGGCATCTAAAACCAGAGGCATATATTTAGGCGGACCAAGTAACTCCACAATCTTTTGTTCATCTACCCTGGCTTGTCTTTTATCTGAAAGTAAAAACTCCTTGGCCAGTTTCCGACAAACAGCATCTATCTGCCTTTGCAACCCCCTAAGCCCGGCTTCCTTGGTATAATGCGCAATAAGATAGCGAATTCCTTGTTCAGGGAACTCCAGTTCAAAATCGCCTAAAGCAGATTTTTCAACGGCTTTGGGAATAAGATAATTTTTGGCAATTTGTAATTTCTCTTCCTGAGTATAGCCAGAAAGATGAATTACCTCTAACCTATCCAGCAAAGGACCAGGAATGGTCTCTAAGGTATTAGCTGTTGCAATAAACATCACCTTGGAAAGGTCAAAGGGAATTTCCAGATAATGATCAACAAAAGCTTTGTTTTGTTCTGGATCTAAAACTTCCAGTAAAGGAGCTGAAGGATCTCCTTTAAAATCCTGACTGACTTTATCCAGTTCATCTAACATAAAAACAGGATTTTTACTGCCACAATTTTTTATCTCCTGAATAATACGACCAGGTAAAGCTCCCACATAACTACGGCGATGCCCCCTTATCTGAGCCTCATCCTTTACTCCTGCCAGGGATATGCGGACAAATTTGCGACCCAGGCTTCTGGCAATAGAAAGGCCCAAAGAAGTTTTACCTGTGCCAGGAGGACCAACAAAACAAAGAATAGGTCCTCTAGGATCCAGGCGAACCATCCTTTTATTGAGGGCATTTTTTACGGTATTGCGAACTTCTGTCAGCTCCAAGGGCTTGGATAAAAAATGATAAGAACCTTTTTTTAAAGCAGAAACTGCACTAGAAACCGTGGCATAACCAGTAATGATAATAACTTCTATATTTTTATCCTTTTTCTTTACATAATCTAAAAGTTCAAAACCATCTACATCTTGCATCTTAAGATCAGTAATAACCAAGTCATATTTGTTATTATCTATTTTATGTATAGCTTCAGCTCCATTCAAGGAATATTCAACTTCATAACCTTCTTTTTCCAGGACATGCTTTAAGTTTAAACAGGTTATTTTTTCGTCGTCTACGACTAAAATTTTTACTTTTTTCCTACTTCTAAGTTGTCTTATGGCTAAAAACTCTAAAATCCTCTCTTTAACATCATCTAACCCATAATGATCTTCATCTAATATTTCTTTAGCATGCTTTAAATCTAAATTATCCTGTGTTATAATATCCCAGGGTAATTCTAAAACATAGTTTATGTAGTTTAATCCTATAGTATACTCTGCAGAAGAAGTACTAATATATTTTATTTTTTCCAGTTCTTTTAATAAAACTTTTTTTACTTCTTCAGGTAAAGAAGAGTCTATAATTCTGGTTTCTAAAACTTTTAATTCTCCTGAATATTGTTCTTCACTAGTTTTAACTTCTTCTTTTTCTTGATTTTCTTTATCCTTGCGAAAAAACATAATCTATCCTCCTCAAATGACTATTTTGCTATAACTTAAAAAAAAGAAAAAAAGCAAGAAATAGCCCTTCAGCTGGATATTGCCATTTGCAACAAAACAATATTTACATCATAACTACTTATAATATTTTATTTTTTATCTAAAACCATCCTACTTATCTTTAAAAGACTATTTCTTTTTGCAACAACAACTAAATAGAACTAAAAAATATATTCAATAATTTCAAAATGTTAATTATGGCATGCTTTATGCTCATTCCCTAAACAAAGGAGGGTAGAAAAATGAAACTCAGAGAAAAATTAGAAAAATTAATGGTAGCAATTAGTTTTGCTGAAGCCAATTGCCCTAAAGAGGCTAAGTTTTTTTTACAGGAATCTAAAAAACAAAACAATTTAAGGCCTGAAAAAAAAGTTTGTTCCAGACCAACATCTAGACCTAGATGTTAGGAGAAGTTTATGAGTTGCATCCTACTTGCTAGTAGTAATTTTAACTTAAACCCCAAAGCATTAAAGTATGCTTGGGAATTAAGTGAAGAACTAAATAGTAAATTCTCTATCTTGGAAGTAATGTCTCTTTCAGCAGAAAAGAATTATTTAGATAAAATTAAAGATAAATTTAAAAAAATTAGATGGTTTTTAGAAGATAGCATGGTAAGTATAACTTATGCAGAAGCACTTACCTTAGATGAATACAAAAAAAATATCCAAAAAGAGTTAGAAATTATAAATAAATATAAACCCATAGATAAAGCAAAAATACCAGATATATACATAAAACAAGGTGATATTGTAAAAGAAATAAAAGAATTTATTATAAAGCATAGAAATATAGTAATGACTATATTACCAGTCTATTCTCTTGGTCTAAACTCTAAGCAAGTGTTCACTTTAAGAAAGGATATAAACACCCCTTTAGTAGTTGTAAAATAATTAAAAAAAATAATATAGGAGGATTTTATGTTTTTTAAAAAATTATTTAGCAAAAAAGCGAGAGAAAAATTAGAAAAATATCAGGAAGCAGTAACTTTTGCAGAAGAAGGAGACATTAAAGGAGCAAGTCAACTTCTGCAAGAAAAATCTTCTTCCAATACAATCTCTCCAAAACTTCTGGTTTTAAGTGAAAGTTCCAACTTTAGTGAAAAAATGATGGACTACAGTTTAGATATGGCTAAAAGAATGGGATATAAAATTCTGGCTTGTAATTCTGCACCTATCAAAAATGACACCCCCTTTAACCAAGAATTAAAACAAAATTTAGAGAAATCCTTTTTAGAAGAAAGCAAACGCTCCTTTGCTAGATTTCAAGAAAAGGCCAAAGAATTGGGAATAGAAATAGAACACAAAGTATTTCTTTTAGCCAAAGAAAAGGCTTTGGAAATTTTATCTCAAGAAAATCCCATTGAATTTGTTATCTCTGATATTGATAGAGAATACACTACCAATGCAGAACAAGCTGAAGAAAGGCTGTGTGTATATTCACTTTGTTAGGAGGAAAGTATGGGAAGTCAATTCTATTTTGGAATTTTTATTATCGTAGTAACCTTTATTCTCTGTTTCTTATTTAGAAAAGAAAACAAAAAATAAGCATTATAATAAATGAATTGATTCGGGAGGGATTATGACACCAGAGATGCTGCTTACTATGATTGTTTTAGGATTTGTTATTTTTCTTTTTGTTTCTGAGTGGGTAAGAGTAGATGTTGTTGGAATCATGATGATGGTAATCTTGCCTCTAATTGGCCTGGTAACACCCCAAGAAGCCTTTGTGGGTCTAAGCTCAAATGCTGTTGTTTCCATTATTGCTGTCATTATCATTGGAGCTGGACTGGATAAAACTGGCATAATGAACAAAGTAGCCAAACCAATAATTAAACTGGCAGGAAAAAGTGAAAAAAGAATTATTACCTTTATTGCTGGAACAGTGGGTATTATTTCCAGTATGATGCAAAACATTGGTGCGGCTGCCCTGTTTTTGCCTGCAGCCGAAAGAATAGCCAAACGCACAGGCGTTCCCATCTCCAGAATCCTTATGCCCATGGGATTTTGTGCCATTATTGGTGGCACAATCACTTTAGTAGGTGCAAGCCCCACTATTCTTTTAAATGATTTAATGGTCTTAAATGGAGAAAAATTAACCCCCTTTGGGCTTTTTACTCAAACTCCTATAGGTATAGCCCTCTTAGCCTCGGCAATTATTTATTTTGCTTTTTTTGGCAAATATGTTTTACCTGCAGGTAAAGGTACATCGGAAAAAGGTATTTCAGATTTATTGTTAGAGGCTTATACAGGACTGGAAAGTATTTTTGAATTACAAGTTCCAGCCAATTTTTCTCCCCAGAGTTTACTTCAACTCCAGCTAAAAGAAAAATATCTGGTTACCATTGTAGCTATTGCTAAAGAGAAAAAGAAAGAAAAAATTTTAGTTCCCAAAAGTGAAGATATCTTAGAACCAAACGATACGATTGCTGTAGTTGGTAAAAAGAAAAATGTAGAAATTATGGCCAAGGAATTAAATTTTATTTTAAAAAATGGATTAGAAGTATTTTCCGAAGAACTTGCCAAAACCAACGCAGGACTTGCCGAAGCCATTATCACTCCAAGATCAGAATTGATTGGTAAAACTTTGTATGAAACTAAGTTTAAAGAAATGTATGGAGTTACTCCCATTGCTCTAATCAAAAACAATAGAATATATTATTCTGGCTTAACTCAAATGAAACTTGGATTGGGAAATACTTTACTTTTATTTGGTCCCTGGGAAAAGTTTCATATTTTAAAAGGAAGACCTCAACCTAGGCCCATTGCCTTTGCCAGTCCTTTAGAAGGTGAAATTTTAAAACCCCATAAAGCCAAGTGGGCTGCCTTTTGGCTGGCTTTAGCCCTGGCTCAAATTATTTTCTTCAAAGTAAAACTTTCCGTAGCCTTAATGTCTGGCGCTTTGGGCATGATTATCACCGGAGTGCTTACTGTAGATGAAGCTTATCGTTCTGTGGACTGGATGACAGTATTTTTGTTAGCAGGTTTAATTCCTCTGGGTATTGCTTTTGAAAAAACAGGCACTGCCTCTTTTATTGCCCACAAGGTATTAAGCTTAATAGGTCAACCCACTCCCATTATTCTTCTAACAGTAATAGGATTAATGACTTCCTTTTTCACTCTAGTTATCTCCAATGTAGGTGCTACGGTACTCCTGGTGCCGTTGTGTATGAACATGGCAGTCATGGCAGGAGGTGATCCCAGAATGGCTGCCCTGGTGGTAGGCTTATCTGCTTCCAATACCTTTGTTTTACCCACACACCAAGTAAATGCGCTGGTTATGAGACCTGGAGGATATAGAACTGTAGATTATGCCAAAGCAGGGACAATTATGACCATCCTTTTCTTGGTGGTAGAGCTAGGTATGCTTTACTTTTTCTACGGTATTCAATAATATCTCAAAAAATAGTAAAAAGGAATTCAGGTCTTGTATGATCTGAATTCCTTTAGAAAAAGCTATGAAGTATAAACTAAGCTTGAGACAAAAAATTGTTATAACTTTTTTTATTTTATTTAGTATAGTTATACTAGTATCAATTTTAGGATTTTTAAACTATAATAGATTAAATACAACTATTCATATATTAGAAAAAAAAGAATCTCTTCTAAATAATATATTAGAGTCAAGAAGATATGAGAAAAATTTTTTTATAACTAAAGATATAAGTAATTTAAAAATTGCAATTGAATTTTTAAACAAAGGAAAAATTCAGATTAATGAACTTCTTAAAGAAGAAAATAGTGATTTCTTAAAAAAAGAATTAGTTTTAATTGAAAATTATGAAAAAGAAATAAAAAATTTTATAACAAAATATAATTCTTCTCTTTCTCTAGAAAATATAAACATGACAAGTATACAAGAAAAAGGAAGACTTGCCACTATAGAACTAGAAAAAGCAATAAACGAGAAAAGAAGTGAAATAAAAAAAATAATACAAAGCTCAAGAATATTCTTATTAATAAGTATATCCTCTTTTGTTTTATTGGCTATTATAACCTTTCTATTTTTAGTAAAGAATGTAAATAAGCCCTTAAAAAATATAGAAAAAGCCATTCAAAAAATCGTATCTGGAGATTACGAATCTATTCCCAAGATAAAAACTGGAGACGAATTTGAAAATCTGGCAGAAAACATAAACAACCTCCTTAAAGAAATGCGCCTGCGAAACAGACAACTTTTACAAAAGGAAAAAATGGCTGCTCTAGGTACTTTAACCTCTGGAGTAGCTCATGAAATAAATAACCCGCTAAACAACATCTCTACTTCTCTACAAATTATCCTGGAAGAATTAGAGGGAGGAGACATTAAGCTGCACCAAGAGCTTTTAGAAGAGGCCCTAAGACAGGTAGACAGAGCCAAAGACATTGTCAAAAGTCTCTTAGAATTCTCCAGAGAATCTTCCTTTAATCCTAAGGAGGTTAATTTTAAGACTCTTATTCAAAAAACTCTAAAGTTGATCCAGGGAGAAATTCCAACTCATTTACAAATTGAAATAAAAGTGCCGGAAAACCTGATAGTCAAACTTGACTCCAGGAGAATTCAACAGGTCCTTTTAAATCTCATTTTAAATGCCATTCAGGCCATAGATAACAACCCTGGAAAAATCATTATAGGAGCAGAAACTGTAAACAATGATCAGGATTTACGCTTTTATATAGAGGATACTGGCCCAGGAATCCCCAAAGAAAACCTTTCAAAAATATTTGATCCTTTTTTTACTACAAAAGATGTAGGAGCAGGTTCAGGCCTGGGTCTAGCTGTTTCACAAGGGATTATAGAACAACACGGGGGTAAAATAGAAGTAGAAAGTGAACTAAATAAAGGAACTAAATTTACCATTACTATCCCTAAAGCTATAATTGTTTAAGATTATGACAAATACTATACTCATTATAGATGACGAAAAAATTGCTTTAAAAAATTTAGAGCATATTTTAAATAAAGATAGCTATAAGGTTATAGCTATAGATAATCCTAAAAAAGCTTTGCAGTTTCTAGAGAAATCAGAACCTGATATAGTTATAACAGACTTAAAAATGCCAGAAATAGATGGAATATCAATTTTAAGAAAGGTTAAAGAATTATATCCTAACACAGAAGTAATTCTTTTAACTGGTTATGCTACTGTAGATACTGCTGTAAAAGCAATGAAAATTGGTGCTTATAATTATGTAGAAAAGCCTTACAACATAGATAAAATTAGAAGTATAGTCAAAGAAGCTATAACTAAAAGGAATTTAATTTTAGAAAATATAAAATTAAAAAATGAACTTTCTAAAGAAAATATCTTGAGTAAAATAAAGGGAGAAAGCCCACAAATTAAAAGTGTTCTAAAAACTATAGAACAAGTTGCTCCAACCAATACCAATATTCTTATTACTGGCGAAAGTGGTACAGGTAAAGAACTTATAGCCAGAGCTATCCACGAATTAAGCCCAAGAAAAAATTATCCTTTTATTGCCTTTAATTGTGGAGCTTTTACTGAAGAGTTAATTGCCAATGAACTTTTTGGACATGAAAAGGGAGCTTTTACTGGAGCCTATAGTTTTAAAAAAGGGTTAATTGAAGAAGCCAATAAAGGAACTTTATTTTTGGATGAAATTGGGGACATGCCTCTATCTCAACAGGTAAAATTACTTCGGGTTATTCAGGAAAAAGAACTCTTAAGGGTTGGAGCTACTAAACCTGTTAAAATAGATGTACGCTTTATAGCTGCTACCCACAGAAACCTTCAAGAAGAAATAGAAGAAGGCAACTTCAGACAAGATCTTTTTTTCAGGCTAAATGTAATTTCCATAACTCTTCCACCCTTAAGAGAGCGCAAAGAGGATATACCCATCCTGGCGAATTATTTTTTGGTGAAAAAAACTCAAGAACAACAAAAAAACATAAAAGGCTTTGACCCAGAAACCATAAAGTTCCTTAAAACTTACACCTGGCCTGGCAACATTAGAGAACTGGAAAATGTAATAGAAAGAATGGTAGCTTTAAGTCAAAATGAAATTTTAGCTCCTGATGATTTACCCGGTTATTTAAAGGGAATGGACATAATTATTTACAACAAAGATTCCTCTGATATTCCATCGCTGGAAGAAGTGGAAAAAAAGTATATTTATTATGTTTTGGAACAATGCAATTTCAATAAAACCAAAGCAGCTAAACTGATAGGAATAGATAGGGTGTCTTTGTGGAGAAAATTAAAAAAATATAATTTAGAATACTAAAACTTATCAGGGAGGATTTATGTTAGTATCCAGATTGATGAGGAGGCGTTTAGTCTTGGCGACTCCAGAATGCGGTTTTAAAACTCTATTGTGTAAAATGGGTAAATTGGCACCACGGCAAATCTATGTGGTGGAAGATGATTTAAGATTAAAGGGAATCATTACTGGTTATGACCTGTTAAAAGTAGTGCTGCCAAAATACATGGATTCCAATCTTTTAAAATCCATTCAAGAACCAGAGATTGATGATTATTTGCGTAAATGTATCAACAAAGTGGCAGATAAAAAAGCTGGAGAGATTATGATTACTGAATTTGTTTTTCTAAAGCCAACCGACCATGTTATGGAAGCAGAGTC
>LGER01000087.1 GCA_001507915.1 Desulfonauticus sp. 38_4375
GGTGCGTCCCAGTAACTGATACAAGGCTTTTAAAATTTTAAGTTGCAGAGCAAAGGGAACCTGGAAAAGCTTTTTAGCCAACAAAGGCACTGCTTTGGTAAAACCAAGAGAGCCAATCCCTTCAATAATCATGGAAGCCACCAGTTCAGAACTGCTATCCAGTCTGTTAATTAAGGTTTCCACTGTATTTTCGTCTCTAATCTTTACCAGAGCCTCAATAACTGCAAACTGCACCCACTCCTCATCATCCAGGGCCTTGCTCAAACACTCTACACTTTCAGGATGGCCAATAAGCCCTAAACTTACTGCGGCCTGATAGCGCACATTGACATCTCTATCCTTTAAAAGACTCTCACATAAGGGTTCCAGAGCCAGGTAGGATTCTGACCAGCCCAGGATATCAGCTACAAAAATGCGAATATCTCTATCTTCATCTTTTAAAAGGGGAACTAAGTGTTTAATTCCCTGCCCGGCCAAATCCCTTAAAATATCCATAGCCAGGTTACGCAGGGCAGGATTTTCTTCTTTTAAAAGAGGTATAAGTTCTTTAACTGTTTCTTCTCCCCCTAGCTTACGCAAGGCCAGGTCTGCTGCTTCCTGCACTCCCACATTTTCACTTTGTAAAAGGGGAATCAATAAAGGAACCGCCTCTTTTAATCCCCTATCTCTTGCTTCAAAGGCGCCTTCTCTTTGATCTTCTGGTTCAGAACTCTGGAGCATGGCCAAAATTTGTTCTTTTGTATATTCCATTTTTACCTTCCCTTAGTTTGATTTTTTAAGGGTTAAAAAGATATTCATATATTTTAGCAGGCATTTCTTCTGGACTTAAGACTGCATCAGCCAGGCCCTCTTCTACTATGGCCCTGGGCATACCATAGACCACACAGGAAGTTTCATCCTGAGCAACAAGCCGTGCTTCTTTTTGCTTTAACTCCTTAGCTCCTTTTAAACCATCTTTACCCATTCCAGTAAGCACTACTCCCACCCCTCTTTTGCCCACTGCTCTGGCAACAGAAGAAAACAAGACATCCACTGAAGGCTTATACAGAGCATCTCTGGGGAATTCACTTACCCTTACCTCCAGGTGAGTAACCCGTTGTTGAAGTTTTAAGTGCTTTCCCCCTGGTGCAACCAACACCTTGCCTGGCTTTAAGATCTCTTCATCTTCAGCTTCCTTTACTTCTAAGGACGAATAGGTATTCAAGCGCCTGGCAAAGGGACCAGTAAAGGCAGGTGGCATGTGCTGGGCAATGAGAATGGACGCAGGAAAATCTTGAGGAAGAAGCTCTAAAAGTCTTTGCACTACAGGTGGACCTCCTGTGGAAACGCCAATGGCTACCACATCTCTTATTTGATTATTACCCCTATAAGTTAAACTTTTTTTCTCTACTTTTGCAAGTTTTTTTAAAGAGTTAGATTTAGTTGGCACCAAATTGGGCTTTTTCCTGGCCAAACTTTTGACCTTGGCAATAAGCTCCTCTTCTATTTTCACTATTTCCAGGCTTACCTTGGAAAGCTGCTTGGGAATAAAATCCATAGCCCCCAGACTAAGGGCCTTTAAGGTGGCTTCTGCTCCTTCTGTGGTCAAGGAACTTACCATAATCACAGGCCTGGGAAATTCCTGCATGATTTTCTCCAGGGCAGTGAGGCCATCCATTACAGGCATTTCAATATCTAAAGTAACCAAATCAGGATTGTATTTTTTGATAAATTCCAGCGCTTCTTCCCCATTTCTGGCAGTGGCAACAACCTCAATTTCCTTATCCTTGCCCAACATAGTGGCAATCGCCCGGCGCATAAAGGCAGAATCATCTACCACTAAGACCTTAATCTTTTGCATAACCTCACCTGAAAGTTAAAAAATAAGCTTTAACATTCCCTTAAAGCCAGAAATATCCCTAACCCCTTCCATACCTTTTTTTTCTACCAAGAAAAACCACTTGCGCACCAACTCCTCTTCCCACTGACTCCCCACACCTGAATCCATAATTTCCTGCACCTTATCCAGAGGTAAGGCCTTGCGATAAGACCTATCTGAAGTCATGACTTCAAAGGCATCCACCACACTTAACATTTTAATGGGCAGGGTAAGCTGATCCCCTCTTAAACCTTCTGGATAGCCTTTACCATCGACTCGTTCATGGTGGTGATAGACCAGAGGGATTACATCCTTTAAAGATTCCACTTTTCCCAGTATTTCTCTGGCAATTACAGGATGTTTTTTCATTACCTCAAATTCTTCTTGGGTTAACTTGCCTGGCTTATTTAAAATATTATCCGGGATACCAATCTTACCTATATCGTGTAAGACGCCAGCTACATAAAGCAGCTCACACTCCCTTTCTTCTAATCTCAGAAAACGAGCAAAGTTAAGGGCATAACGGGCAACATTGTCTGAATGACCTTTGGTATAGTAGTCTTTTGCTTCCACTGCCTTGGCATAAGAGTGCATGATATCCAAATTTAAACTATTTAACTTTTCCAGAGCCCAGGCATTTTGTAAGCTACTGGCTGCATGATTGCAAAAAATACTAATCAATTGCTTTTTGGTGCTTAGCAGTTGTTCATCCTTACCAGCTTCTTTTAATAATAAGGTAACTCCAACCTTTTCCTTTTGGACAATTAAAGGAGTAACCACCAAAGAAAACACCTGTTGTTTATCTTTAAAGCTAAAAGAGTTATCCCAGAGGGTTTTGCCTGCCTTCAAAGCTTCTTCCATTTTGTGAAGTAGAAGAAATAAGGAATTGTAATTTCTTCTAATTACAGCCCCTCTTAAAATGCGAGGTCTTAAGTTGCCTTGAGAATAAAGGCCTACAATAATGCCGTCCGGGTTAAAATTGCGCTGCAAGTGATAAATAAACTCCTCTAAAATGCTATCCAGGTTTTGCAAACGATTTAAGGCATTACTCAAATTTAAAATCCTGACTACATTACTTAGCCTCTTTTGTTCTAGTCTGCGCTCTCGCTCCTGAAGGACTTTTTTTACCTTAATTAAAAGATGAGAGATATTAAAAGGCTTGGGCAAATAATCAGCAGCTCCCAGCCTTATACACTCTACAGCTACTTCAATGGTGCCAAAACCAGTGGTAATTAAAAAATCTGCTTCCAGCCCTTCTTTTTTAGCCTGGCGCAAAAACTCAATCCCATTTAAACGAGGCATTTTTAAATCAGATACAACCAGGGCAATATCGCTATCTTTTCGCAGAATTTCCAGGCCTTCCTGTCCATCTTCAGCAGTCAACACTTCATAGCCTTCATCTTCTAGGGCATCCTGACAAATAACCCGGAGACTTTCCTCATCATCTACCACCAGCAACTTTAACTTGGATTCCATATTCTGACCTCTTTAAAAGACTTGTCTTACCTCGCTAAAAAAACTATTATTTTCTTTACGGGATGTGGCTCAGCCTGGCTAGAGCGCAGCGTTCGGGACGCTGAAGTCCGGGGTTCGAATCCCCGCATCCCGACCACCTTTTATCCCACTGTTTTGCGACCAATACTAAAGTAGGCAAATCCCATTTCTCCCATAAGTCTAGGCGGATAAAGATTTCGCCCGTCAAAGATTAAAGGTGCCTTTAACTCCTTTTTTATCCTGTTAAAATCTGGATTTCTAAACTGATTCCACTCCGTAATAACAGCCAGGGCATCTGCTTCTTCCAGGGCTGCATATTGATCATCTACTATTTCTACATACTTATTGTCCTTTAAAATCTCCTTGGCCCGTTCTCCAGCCACTGGATCAAAGGCCCTGATGCGCATCCCCTCTTTTGTCAGCAGGTCAATTAAAACCAGCGCAGGAGCTTCTCGCATATCATCTGTATTGGGCTTAAAACTAAGTCCCCACAGGGCCAGGGTTTTTCCCTGCACTCCTCCTTGAGGCTCAAAATATTGCTTGATTTTAAAAGCTAAAATTCTTTTCTGTAAATCATTTACCCTATCTACAGCCTGCAATAAAATGGGGTCATAGCCATATTCTATAGCAGTAGAAATAAGGGCTTTTACGTCTTTGGGAAAACAAGAACCTCCATAACCAACGCCTGGATAGATAAAATGATAGCCAATTCTATGATCTGAACCGATTCCCAGACGCACATCACCCACATCTGCTCCTACCAGTTCACAGATATTGGCAATTTCATTGATAAAGGAAATCTTTGTAGCCAACATACAATTGGCAGCATATTTGGTCATCTCTGCACTGCGTACAGACATAACAATTAACTTTTCTCTACTCCTGGCAAAAGGAGCATATAAGGCCTTGAGTAACTCTGCGGTACGCACATTATCTGTACCTACAATCACTCTATCAGGCTTCATAAAGTCATTTACAGCATCCCCTTCTTTTAAAAATTCAGGATTGGAAACCACGTCAAACTCTATACTAACCCCTCTTTTCTTTTGCTCTTCTAAAATCAAAGAGCGCACCTTATCTGCAGTGCCAACTGGCACTGTGGACTTATCCACTACAATTTTATAATCCTGCATAAACTTACCAATATCTCTGGCCACCTGATAA
Source organism: Desulfonauticus sp. 38_4375 (assembly GCA_001507915.1). Taxonomy (GTDB): domain Bacteria; phylum Desulfobacterota; class Desulfovibrionia; order Desulfovibrionales; family Desulfonatronovibrionaceae; genus Desulfonauticus. The sequence continues at coordinate 4,517 of LGER01000087.1, forward strand.
ACATAGGATAAATCTGCACTGCCATCTTCTTTGGGAGGAGTGCCGACACAAATAAAGACAAATAAACTATCTTTAAGCCCTTCTTCTAAACTGGTAGTAAAAG
>LGER01000020.1 GCA_001507915.1 Desulfonauticus sp. 38_4375
GATATCCTTTATAGTTTGCAAGACCTCCAATTTGACCAGCAGGAAAAGTTGTTTTCTGTTCCAGCTTGTTTTGGCCTAGAAGCTGGGTTTGGTTTTGCCAGGCTTTCTCACTTTATTTCCTTTTTATTTTTTCTTTTAGCTGGCTATGCCTTTAGCAGTGGTTATATTTATTTTTTAGGGCTTTTACTGGTAGGTATTGTTTTAAGCATAGAGCATAAAATTATTTCTCCTAAGGATTTGAGTAAAATTAACCTGGCTTTTTTTACCTTAAATGGTTTTATTGCCATTTTTTTGTTGTTAATTGTGTTATTTGATTTATATGTAGGAGTGTAGTTATGTTATCTTTTCCTCAATATAGGGGCAATTTATCTTACCGATGTCTTTCTTGTGGGCAAGAATATCCCAGTTCTAACCTTTATTATACCTGTCCCGAGTGTAAGGGTGTTTTTTTGCTAGTGGACCATAATTTTTCTAGTTTAACGCAGAAAAGCGGCTCAGAGTGGCAGGAAATTTTTGATAATAGAGCCAGAAGTAAACGTAAGGCCTTTAGAGGAATTTTTCGCTATTATGAACTTATGGCTCCTATTTTAGAGGAAGAGGATATTGTTTATCTGGGAGAAGGACATACTCCCATCGTAGAAGCCAGTGAAAAACTTAGCAGGTATGTTGGTCAGCCTTTAGCTTATAAAAATGATGGGCAAAATCCCAGTGCATCTTTTAAAGACAGGGGCATGGCCTGTGCCTTTAGTTATTTAAATTATTTGGTGCGTAAACATGGTTATAAAAAGATTTTAACCATTTGTGCTTCTACCGGGGATACCTCTGCTGCAGCTGCCATGTATGCTGCCTATGTGAGTGAGTCCATTCGTTCAGTGGTACTGTTGCCTAAGGGTAAGGTTACTCCCCAGCAACTGGCTCAGCCCCTGGGCAGTGGTGCTCTGGTTTTAGAGCTTCCAGGAGTCTTTGATGATTGCATGAAGGTAGTGGAATATCTGGCAGACAACTATCAGGTTGCTTTACTCAATTCTAAAAATGCCTGGAGAATTTTAGGCCAGGAAAGTTATGGCTTTGAGATTGCCCAGTGGTATGATTGGGATTTAGCCAACAAGGCTGTTTTTGTGCCCATTGGCAATGCAGGAAACATTACAGCAGTTATTAATAGTTTTTTAAAGTTATATAAATTACAAATAATTTCCACTTTACCCAAAATTATTGGAGTCCAATCTGAGCACGCTGACCCTGTGTTTAAATACTATAGCCAACCCAAGGACAAGAGAAGGTATAGTCCGGTAAAAGTAAAGCCCAGTGTGGCTCAGGCCGCCATGATTGGCAATCCGGTTTCCTTTCCCAGGGTAAAAGGGCTGGTAGAAGAGTATGAAAATCTGGGAGGAACTTTTTATGTTGTGCAGGTTAAGGAGCAGGAAATTATTGAAGGCATGCTTTTAGCCAACAGGCATGGCCATATTTCCTGTACCCAGGGGGGAGAATGTTTGGCTGGACTTATCAGAGCCAAGGAAAAAGGGTTACTGGATAAAAGGGAACTGGCAATTTTAGATGCTACTGCTCACATGCTCAAATTTGTAGGTTTTCAGCAGATGTATTTTGAGAATTCCTTTCCTCCTGAATATGGCATTACACCTAAGGAAGAATTAATTAACTGGCCTAAAGAGGTTTTATCTGAAGAAGAGAAAAGTCAGCTTGATTTTCAGGATTTTGTGCAGAAGGCAGGCGAAGCCATTGTCCAGACTTTGGGAATAGAAAAAAACGAGGAGTAGTAGATGACCAAGATTCCAGACGGACCTTTTTATTATCCCAATCCCTTGGATAAAAAAGAACGCATGTACGTGCGTAAAAATGAACAGGGAGAGATAGAATTTCGATTATGGCACCAGGACCACCCTAGAGTCTGGGAAGAGCATGGCTGGCTGGATTTAGGTATCGTAAAAAGGGCACTTAGCCTGTATCAGGGTAAAGACAACCCCTTAAAGTTATATGACCTGGTTGTAGCTAGAGCAATTTTAAAAGAGTGGGAAGAAAAAAATAAAAAATAAGAGCTTTATTTTTTTAAATCACAGGCTATTTCAGAATAACACTTTACCTGATTACGTCCACCACTTTTGGCTGCATAAAGGGCTTTATCTGCTTTACCAATAAGGTCTTCAGGCAAATCAGAAGGAGCTACCTCGGCTACTCCTATACTCACACTAAAGTGAATAGGGGAAGTAGTTTTTCCATCTTCTTGTCTGGGCACAAACTGGTAGCGGTTAATATCTAGCCTCAGAGCTTCTGCTCGCAAGTAGGCTTCTTTTTCATTTAAGTCTTCTAAAATTACAGCTATTTCCTCACCCCCATAACGACAGGCCAGGCCACTAGAAACATCAGCGTGGGACTTAATAATTTTAGCAGCAGCTCTAAGCACATCGTCTCCAATCAAGTGTCCCCATTTGTCATTTATGGACTTAAAGTGGTCTATATCTATCATAAGTAAAGAAAGTTTGCGGCCACTTTTTATCAGAGCTGGAGCAGTTTCTTTGATATAACGGTCAAAAACACTGCGATTAAAAAGATTGTCCAGGAGGTGGTCATATCTGGCCTTTTCTTCTAACATTTTGGCCTTTTTTTCCCACTTTAGGGCTTCTTTTTGGTTGTTTTCAATGATAGTGGTCACTTCTTTTTTGATGAAAGTAATTAAGTCTCTGGGGTTGGGATTTTTTTCAATGGTGGCAATGGTTTTATCTTGAAAGGTTTTTAATTGTTGATTTTGAGGTATAAAGTTGTTTTTTAAGGAATTCAGGATATCTTCTATTTCAGCCACAATTTGACTATTTATCTTTTTTTCTTCTTCCAGGCGCCTTTGGGTTTGGATTAATTTTTCCCGGCAATTTTCCAATAAGCCGTTTTCCAGAACCAGAAGAGCAGTAAAAAACTTGCCCAGGGAAAAGTCTTTTTCAGCAAAAAAAGCGAGTAATTTTTTCTGTAAGTTGGCTTTTTGTTCTTCTTTTAAAGAGGAAAAATAATAGATTAAATTGCGGATAAAAAGAAGAAGACCTGTCCAGTTGGGATTGTCGACTATGCCTAAGTTTTTAAGCGTTTCTAAAAGTTCAGCTTGTTTTAATGGTTTTAATGGATTGTTTTTATTCATATTTTTTTTGACAACTAACGCAAAAAGTAGTAGTTCTTCCTGCTACTTTTAAAGTAGTTAATGTGTTTTTACACTTAGGGCAAGGTTTTTCTTTTTGTCCATAGACTTGAAATTCCTTTTGAAAATTTCCCTTTTGTCCTAAACCATTTACATAATCTCTAAAAGAACTACCTCCAGCTTGAATGGCCTTTTTTAATACCTGCAATAAGGATTGGTGTAGTTTTTTTAGTATATCAGGAGGAATGGCCCTGGCTATACTTTGAGGATGAATCTTGGCAGCAAACAGGGCTTCATCAGCATAAATATTACCTATGCCTGCAATAACTCTTTGATTTAATAGTAAAGATTTTACCCTGGCAGAAGATTGAAAAAGGGTTATAAACTTTTCTTCAGTTATTTCAAATGGTTCTGGACCAAGGTTTTTAATAAAAGACCAATTAAAAAATTCTTCTTGGGTAAAGAGATAGATACGACCAAATTTGCGTACATCTTCAAAAAATACTTTTTTATTTTCACAGGTTAAGATAAAATGCACATGTTTGCCTGGTGCTTCTTTAGAGTGAGCTACAAAAATTTTTCCTGTCATTTTTAGGTGAAAGGCCAAAATTTTTTTCTTGCTTAAAAGAAAGTAAAGCAATTTACCTCTTCTTTTTATATTTAGGATAGGCTCTCTTAAAAGGTCCTGGGGGAATTTAAGACTGTTTTGCACCAGGCAATGAGAGTTTATCAATTGGGCCCTGGTTATAATTTTTTCTTGAAGTAAAGGAAGAAGAGAATTTTTTATGGTTTCTACTTCAGGAAGTTCTGGCATTATAACTCCAAATTAAGGGTTAAAATTTCTTTTTCCCGCCTTATTTTAAATTCAAGACGACTCTTATTCTGGATAGCTTTTAGAGCCAATTTATGAAGTTGCCAGAGGTCATGGATTTTTTGTTTATTTACTTCCAAAATAATATCTCCCTTTTTTAGGCCAGCCAGGTCTGCTTTGCTTTTGGGTTTTACTGCTTTTATTTGAATGGATTTATCCTTTTTTATTAGCCAGAGCCCCAGGCGAAAGGTTCTTTTGTGCGGAGTTTCTGGGCAGGTATAATAATATAGACTTGGGTTAAAGGTCTTAGAGTCTGAGGGGTTAGTTTTAGGTAAAAAGGCAAAGATGGTGGCCAGGGGGTCAAGTAAATGCAGGCGTTTTTGCAATCCAAAACCACCTTCTAAGTGGCCTGAGCCAATGTAAATCACTACTGGCGAGTTATATTTTTTCCTGGCCCAAAAAGCCTGTTCTGCCATTTTGCTTTCCCAAAGTGCCTGGCCTTTTAAGAAAGAATTTATTTTTACTGAAAAGTTGGGCAAAAAACTTTGATGTTCGTGAAATTGTTTTGCTAAAAATTCTTTTTGCTTGGAAGTGGGAGGCTGGTAAAAATAGGGCATGAGGTTTTGTTCATAAGGGGTTAGTTTTTTATCTTGAGTCCATTTTTTTAAAATGGCTTTGGGGATGTTTAAGGCGATTATTTTGAGCTGATATTCCTTGGCTCTTTTAAAAAGCGGTGCATAAAAGGCAAAATCATATCCCCAGGTCTTGTCCCAGTTAAGTTTTTGCGGAAGTTCTTGGATACTAATTTTTTGGGCTAAAAAGTCATCCAGGACCTTTTGATAGGTTACATCCACCATTTCTAAGCCCAGAACAGGGCGGATGCCTTTTTGTAAAAGAAGGTCCAGAACTTTTGCTTCTATTAAGTGGTCGCAGGGATTTAAGTGGCGCTCTCCCACTAGGATATAATCACTTTTACTCCAGGAAGAATAAGCCCCCTCCAGTTTTAAAGGGGGCCTGGAAGCACAAGCAAAAAGAAAAAAACAGAGTAAAAAAGAGAAAAAGAGTTGTTTTAATCCCATTTCCTCTTGTCTTCAATGGGTTTGATTTGAGGTGGAAGAGTCCCTGGAGGAACTATTTTTAAAATAGGTCTGATTTTTATTTTTTCTCTAAAGGCGTGCAGTAAATCTGCCTCTCTGGTAAATTGACTGGCTTCAATGTAGAGGGTCATTTCATCGATTCCACCAGGATTGGTTACTTCTATTTGCCATCTTTTTACTTCTTCAAAGGAGGCCATCACCTGTTCTACCTGGTGTGGATAGACAAACATGCCCTTAATTCTGGCAGTGGTGTCCACTCTACCTACAATATTTCCTAGTCTGGAAGAGGTCCTTCCACAGGCACAGGGCGAATAGTCGATATAGGCCAGATCTCCTGTAGCCAGGCGAATTAAAGGATAGGTCTTGTTAAATACAGTTACTACTACTTCGCCTACCTCTCCTTCTTTAAGAGGGATGCCTGTATCAGGATGACATATTTCTACATAAGCTTTAGTGGAGATATGCAATCCTGTTTTGTGATAGCACTCATAACCAATACAACCCACATCTGCTGTTCCATACCCCTGGCGCATAATCAAATCAAATTTCTTTTCTATGGTAGAGCGCATCTTTTCAGAAAATTTTTCTCCAGTAACAAAAGCTACCTCTAAAAATAAGTCCTTTCTTAAGTTAAGCCCTTTTTCTTCACCCTTTTGCGCTAAGTGCAAAAGATAACTGGGAGTACCTACATAACCTGTTACCCTTAATTTTTGCATAATTTCTAACTGGAGATTGGTATTTCCAGGGCCTGCAGGCACCACAGCACAGTTTAAGTTATTTAGGGGTTCTTCAAACATAAGCCCTGCTGGAGTTAAGTGATAATTTAAGGTTATTTGAGCAATATCACCTCTTCTAAAGCCAGCAGCATAAAAGGCTTCGGTCCAGCCCCAGTAGTCAGGCTCTCTACTTTCAGGGTCAAAAATGGGACCAGGAGACATAAATATTCTTCTTAACTCTCCCAAGTCCTGGGTGAGCAACCCCCCCAGCCTTGGACCCATGGATTGCAAAAAGATAAGTTCTTTTTTCTTTAAAATGGGAATATGTTTTAAGTCGTTTAAGGTTTTAAATTTTTCTACAGAAAACTGTGCCCGGTCAAAACGCTTTTTTACATCCTCAGAATACCTGTAAGCATAATTTAAAAGTTCTTTTAATTTTAATAGGTAATACTTTTCTCTTTCCTGGGGAGTTAAAACCTCCTTTCTACTCAATATGCCTTCAGTTCTGTCTTTACGAGTCATTTATCTTTTACCCCCTTCATGCAGGTTTTCTATCTTTAAAAAAATATTTTAATAGTAAAAAAAAAGAAAAAATCAAGTTTTTCTTTTTTTTCTGGCGTAATAAATTGTAATTATTTACTTTTTTTCTATGTATCTAGAAAAGACCAAAAAGCCTGTGTGGGCTACCATTTGGTCTTGAGGTCTAAACCTTTCTGGAACCGGTTTATAGCGTCTAAGTAGTATCTCTACTACTTCTGGAGGGTAAAAGGGACCATTTTCCAGATGAGTAAGAAGGGTTATTACTTGGTTGGTGGTAGGGAGTAAAAAACCAAGAGGGGCTCCTGGTTTTACTGCTTTAAAGATGTGTTCCAGATAGTCCCAGGGAGTGCGTACATCTAAAAATAGGGCATCCACATCTTGTTGTAAGAAGCCTTCTGCTATATCCTGGTTAAAAAATTCAACCCGGTGCTGGAGATTGGCTCTTTTTAAGTTTTCCTGAGCTAATTGAGAAAAATTTTCTCTTTTTTCGTAGGAATAAACTTTACCTTCTTCTCCTACCATAAAGGCCAGAGCTGTAGTTAGAGCACCAGAGCCAGTACCTGCTTCAATTACCTTTTTACCTGGCCCAATATCCAGCTTGAGTAAAATATAGCCTATTTCTTTAGGATAAATGATTTGGGTTTTTCTTTTTACTGATTTGACCAGGTCGTAAAGAGTGGGCTTTAAGAGATAAAAGGTTTTCCCTAAATGCGTACTTATTTGCTGGCCAAAATTGCTCTCTAGAATCTGCCTGTATTCTATCATGCCTTCGTTGGTGTTTAAAGAGCCTTCTTCTTTTACCACCCTAAAGTAGGTCTTGTCCTTTTCACTAACTAGCATTACCAAAGTATTGGGTTTTATCATTTTGACAATCTCCCTGCTTAAGTCTAAGCAGAGCGCTAGACAGTTGTCTTCTCTGTGTCAAGTTTTTAAAGAGGAAGAGGTTGATGAGTTTTAATTATGTGTTTGGTCCTGTTTATTCCAGCCGTTTGGGGCGTTCTCTGGGTATAGACCTGTTGGGAGAAAAGATTTGTAGTTTTGATTGCCTTTATTGTGAAGTGGGTAAAACTAAAGAAAAGACTTTAGAACGCAAGCCCTATGTTCTGGCTGAACAGGTGCTTAGAGAAGTGGAAGTTTGGTTTGCCCAAAACACTTTTTTGCCAGATGTAATCACCCTGGGTGGTAGTGGGGAGCCTTGCCTTAATGTACAGTTAGGAGAGATAGCAAAAAGCTTAAAACAAAAATATGATTTGCCCCTGGCCTTGCTTACCAATAGTAGTCTTTTGTTTTTGCCTGAGGTCTTAAAAGAAATAGAAGTATTTGATTTAATTTTACCTTCTCTGGATAGTTGTGTAGAAAAAGAGTTTCAAAAAATTAATCGTCCAGTAAAAGACATTACCTTAAAGGAAATAAAAGCCGGATTATTGGCTTTAAGTAAGCATTTTAAGGGACAAATTTTTTTAGAAGTGCTTTTGTTACCTAAAATCAATAATTCTAGGGAGAACTTAAAAGCTTTGCAGGATTTTATTTCCCAGCTGAATCTAGCCAGGGTGGATGTCACGACCATGACCAGGCCTGGAGCTTACCTTTTTCAAAGGGTGTCTTCAGAGGAAATAAAATACTGGCAGAAAAATCTTAGGGTGAATTTTAATAAAGAGGATACCAAGCCTAAGGCTGACTTTCATATTTTTTCAAAAAGGGAAATAGATGAATCTAGTGTGCTTGCTTCTCTAAAAAGAAGACCCCAGAGGGTAGAAGATATGGCAGAGGCTTTGGGGGTGGAAAAAGCAAGGTTAGAAGATATGTTATATAAGTTGCTGCAAGAAAAAAAAGTTATGCAGATAAGAGATGAAAAAGAAATTTATTATCAAATAAATGAGGGAAAGAATGAAAAAAAGAATGTTTATTAGTTATCTTCCAGAAGAAGAAGTGGAAGTAGCCATTACTGAAAATGGATTGTTACAGGAATATTATGTTGAAGTCATTTCCCAGGATAAGACCAAGGGAAATATTTATAAGGGAAAAATTCACAATATAGATGCTTCTTTACAAGCTGCTTTTGTCAATTATGGAGCAGAAAAAAATGGTTTTTTACAGGTAGATGAGGTGCACCCTGAATACTATCAAAAGGAAATTCAGCCCTTACCTGGACAAAAGTATCCTCCCTTACATCGAGTACTAAAGGCTGGCCAGGAGATTTTGGTGCAGGTGGTAAAAGAGCCTACAGGCTCCAAAGGGGCCTATTTGACCACTTATTTGTCTTTACCTGGTAGGTACCTGGTACTTACGCCTGGAAGAGAAGAAATAGGAGTTTCCAGAAAAATAGAAAAGGCCAAGGAAAGGGAGAGGCTTAAAAAAATAGTGGAGAGCTTTGGCCTGGAAGAAGGTTTGGGGATTATTGTCCGTACGGTAAGTGAAGGTCAGACCAAGGCCAGTTTGCAACATGATTTTAATTTTTTAAAGAGATTGTGGAAAGATATTAAAGAAAAGGCCAGAAGTAAAAGCGCTCCAGCCCTACTTTATGAAGAAAAGGACTTGGTTTTTCGAGCCATTAGAGATTATTTGACCCAGGATGTGGAAGAAGTTTGGGTAGACCACGAACTGGTGGCTGTGCAGGTGGAAGAATATATTGGGCTTATGTTTCCCCGCAAAAAGAACTTGGTGCGTTTACATGTGCCTACCAGCGGGCTTAGCTTGTTTGAACGCTTTAACCTGGATGAGGAAATAGCCAATATCTACTCACGGGAAATAGATTTACCCTGCGGAGCCAGGCTGGTTTTTGACTACACAGAAGCGCTTACTTCTATTGATATTAATTCTGGCAAAATCTCTGGAGAGAAAAATTTTAAGGAAATGGCTTATAGAGCGAACCTGGAAGCTGCCCAGGTAATACCTTTACAGTTAAGACTTAGGGATATTGGAGGGCAGATAGTTGTAGATTTTATTGAAATGAAAGACAGACGCTATATTCGAGAAGTGGAAAAGGTATTACGCCAGGGTTTAAAAAAGGATAAGGCCAGGACAGATTTTATCCCCATCTCTCGTTTTGGGTTGGCCCAGATAGTAAGACAAAGACTGGGCACTTCTGCCTTTTCTTCTTCTTTGGAAAAGTGCACCTGTTGTCAGGGCCGAGGAGTTTTTCCCAGCCTGGAATGGCAGGCTCAATTGAGTTTGAAGAAAATCTATACCACCTTGAGAAAAGAGCACCCTAAAGAAGAGATAAATTTTAAGTTTCCAGCCCAACTGGCTTTATATCTTTTAAATAACAAGAAAAAAAATATTTTACGTTTGGAAGATAAATTTAAAGTCAAAATTATAATAGAGGCTGTATAGGTGAGGATTGTAGTTCATTGCTGTTGCGGTCCCTGCTCTATTTATCCTTTTCAGGTCTTAAAGGAGAAAGGTTGGGAGATTTTTGCCCTTTTTTATAATCCAAATATTCATCCTTTAACAGAATACCTACAAAGAAGAAATGCTTTCATAGAAGTTTGCAAGTATTTTGATATAAAATATCTGTGCATGGACAAGGATTATAATCCTCAAGAATATTTTAGGCTGGTTAATTTTAGAGAAAACAATAGATGTTTTTATTGTTATCAATTAAGATTGGAAAAGTCTTTTTATATTGCTAGAAGAGGAAAGTTTGACTATTTTACTACTACTTTACTTTATAGTAAATTTCAAAAACATAACTTGATAAAAGATTTGGCTCTAGATATGCGTACTGGGAGCAAGGTAAATTTTTACTATTATGACTTTCGTGAAGGCTGGAGTATAGGACAAGAGCAAAGTAAAAAAATGGGTATTTATCGTCAGCAGTATTGTGGTTGTTTGTATAGTGAAGTAGAAAGATACGCCAAAGAACTTAATTCTTAATTTTTATTTGCATGCTTCTTTATATTCATTTCCCCTTTTGTGTCCAAAAGTGTAAGTATTGTGCCTTTTATTCTCAGGTTTTGGTGCCTGAGATGGTTGAAATCTATGAGCAGGCTCTTTTGCAGGAGATTGATTTTTGGGCCAGAAATTTGGGAAGCAGGCAAATTGAGAGCATTTACTTAGGAGGTGGCACTCCTTCTTTATGTTCCCTTTCCTTTCTTAAGCAGGTCCTGGAAAAAATTCATCATTATTTTAAAGTTCCTTCTCCTATTGAGTTTACTTTAGAAGCCAATCCAGAATCTTGTAAAAAAGAGCAAGTTAAAGGCTGGTATCAATTAGGAGTAAATAGGGTAAGTCTGGGAATTCAAAGTTTTACAGAAGAAAACTTAAAACTTCTGGGCAGGATTCACTCGCTTAAAGAAAGTAGAAAGGCTTATTACTTATTGCGTCAGGCTGGATTTAAAAATATAAACTTTGATCTTATGTTTGGCTTGCCCGGCCAGAGTGTAGGTAAGTGGCTGGAAGAAGTAAAAATGGGAGTTAGTTTGAGGCCAGAGCATTTTTCCTGTTATGGTTTTACTCTGGAGCCAGGGACCTATTTTGCAGAAAAAGAAAAGGACTATCTCTGGCCTCTAGAGGAAGAAGTGGCTAAAATGTATCTTTATGGTGCAGAGTATCTGGAGAGTGCTGGCTATCTGCAGTATGAGATTTCCAACTATGCTCGCATGGGATACAATGCCCAGCACAATGTGGGCTATTGGGAGGGAGTAGATTTTCTGGGGCTGGGACCCTCAGCAGTTTCTACTATAGGTCAAAAAAGGTGGCAAAATCCTCCCAACATCAAGCAATATGCCCTGGAGGTCGAGCAAGGTTTTAAAGGTTTAAAGGTAGAACGCATAGAAGGAATAAAAGAAGTAAATGAAATGGTTATGCTTTCTCTTAGAACCTGTAAGGGCCTAAGCCTGAAAAAGTTTAGACAAAAAACTGGCTTAAATTTTACCCAAATTTTTCAAAAGAGTCTGGAAGTACTGTATAATAAGGGACTGATTAGCTTTAGAAAGGGATATGTTCGCTTGACAAGGCCGGGATTGCTTTTAAGTGATAGTATAATTCCACAATTTTTTCTGGAGGAAGGTTTATGTCCGGATGGGGACAAGAGCTAGCCAGGGTTTTAATTTGGGGCGGAGTCCTTTTAATTTTGCTGGGATTACTTCTGTGGGGACTGGATAAAATTTCCTTTCCTTTAGGTAAACTGCCTGGAGATATTGTGGTGAGAAGGGGTAATTTTACCTTTTATTTTCCCTGGGTTACCTGTTTACTTTTAAGTGTGGTATTGAGCTTGCTTTTATTTATTTTTCGCAAATAAAATGCTTTTTTAAAGAAGTAGGTTTGAGAAGAAAAGCTGATAGTTGCCTTCTTGTAGTAAATAAGTTAAACGCTTCTAGTATTTTTTAGAAGGAGGAAAGTATGTGTAAAGATTGTGGATGTGGTCAAGGTAAAGAATCAAAAGGTAAAACCTTTATTCATGAACACGAACATTCCCATGGAGATATAGTGCATTCTCATCCCCATGAGCATGATCACGAACATGATCCAGAAACTGGAGAAGTTATTTATCACGACCATAAGCACGAAGACTAGTTTTGGGGAATAAGTCTCTTTTCTTTTAAAAAATTATGTAATTTTATAGCGGCCTGGATGGTATTAGGTCCAGGCCGAGAAAATTCTTCTTCTTTTACCAAGAAGATATTTTTCTTTTTTACTGCTTTTAAGTCCTGATAAAAGGTCCTGTTGGCCAGAGGATGATAAACAGGATTCATGGGCCCTACCTGCACAATATAAACATCTGGATTTAATTTTAAAAGTACCTCTGGGTTTAGGTGTACCAATTTTTTGGGGTGATTTAAAACATTTTGACCTCCAGCCATAAAGATTATTTCTGAGACAAAGGATTTTTTCCCTGCACCCAGTAAATTGGGATAGCGCACTTCAAAAAATACAGTGGGACGCTTTTGGGATGGCACTGGTTGTAGGTTTTCTAACTGGGCTTTAAGTTTTTGAATGAGCTTTTTGGCTTTGGATTCTGTCTGGGTAAGAATACCTATTTTATGAATGCATTGAAAAAGCTCTGTAAAATTTTGGGGGTCAAAAATAGCCACAGTTAATCCAAAGTGTTCTAGTTTTTGGGCAATAAGTAAACTATGGGGCCTTTTGCCCATTTGTAATATGAGGTCTGGTTTTAAGCTTAGAATGGTTTCTAAAGAAGGCCTTAAATGAGTACCTACCTGGGTAAAGGTGAGCTTGGGATGAAGAGCCTGGTCCTGTTTGGTCCAGGCAATTAGTTTATTTTCCAGGTTTAAGCTAAGTAAGATATCTGTTATTCCACCGTAAAGACTTACTATTCTCGAAGCAGGTTTGGTTAAGGTAATGGTTTTACCCCGATCATCTGTAATGGTGAGAGCCTGGGCTTTAAAAGCCAAGCAAAGCTTGAGGAATGTTATTATCAGGATGATGGTAAATTTTAAATTGGGTTTCATAAACTTCCTCTAGGATTTCTGTTTTAAAAACTTCTTTAGTTTTTCCCTGGGCAATAATTTTTCCCTTTTTTATAAAAATCAGTTCTGAACACAGTTGAGCTGCTAAGTTTAAGTCGTGTGAAGTCAAAAGAATGGCTTTATTTTTTTCTTTTGCCTTTTGTTTTAAAAGTTTTAAAATTTGCAAGCATATTTTGGGGTCTAAGTTGGAGGTTATTTCGTCTAAGAGGATAAAAGGGGTATCCTGGGTTAAAATTTTAGCTAAAAGCACTTGTTTTTGTTCGCCACCTGAAAGGTGGGCAAGATTTTTAGCCTGAAAATTTATTAACTGCATCTCCTTTAGCCTTTCTTCTAAAAAAAGAAAATCCTCCCTTCTATATTGTCCTAAAAAGGAAAGATAGGGAAATCTGGCAAGTAAAAGATAATCTTTAACTCTTATTTCTGGAAAGGCAGGGTTTTGCGTAGCCAGGGATAGAAGCAAGGCCCTTTTTTTCGAGGGGAGTTTTTGTACTTCCTGCCCCTGAATAAGAACCTGTCCTTTGTACTTTAAAAAGCCACTTAAGCAGAAAAAAAGAGTGGTTTTACCACTGCCATTGGGCCCCAAAATTCCCTTTATTTGCCCAGGCACAAGGGAAAAGGAGATGTCTTGCAAAAGTTTTTTATCTTCATAGCCAAAGCTTAAATTTTTTACCTCTAACTGATGTTTTTGGGGGTTGGTCATAGGTTTTATCTTATCCTGAGATAAAGGGATTGTTAATGTTTTTTTAGAAGGTTTTTGTTTTTAGGGTTAACTGGTTGATGTTTTTTGAAGTTTTTAGTTTTTTTAATATGTCAGGAAAGATGTAAGCTGGGTGATAAGAGATTTTTTAAGGGAAAATAGAATCCCATGCTACTATAATATGGAGAATCAAAGCTCAGAAAAGGAGCAATAGTCCATTTAAGATAATGGCAAGCCCATGAAGGGAACTAGACAGTAGACCTTAATTCAATTAATGAACAGTACTATAAAAAGGTTGCTTGATAGAATGGTAGGGCTTTTGGCGATATCTTTATTGACAAATTCCGTCCCCAACTCGTTTGTAATGCATTTCAGAAAATGTACTCTTCAATTGTGTAGTAATTTTAGGATGTTAATTGTGTCAGAAAGTTGAGTGAGTAATCAAATCTGTTCAGAAGCTCTGGGCAGTGGTAATAATCCAGAATCTGGCGGCAATCAGGGAAAAATTCTACTACGGGCTCCCATATCCACTGACCATCCTACCTAGTCAACCACTTACCCACTCAACTACTCAACCAAAGTGCAGCCATCGGGTGCACCCTAAATTGATCAGAGACGAAGCCAGGCCATAAGCTGTGGACCCGCAAAGGGCTTGTACCTGCCAGCCTAATATTTCTTCCACATGGCATTTAAAAAAGCCCAGATTTTAGTTTTTATGCATCGTCTAAGTCCAGCATACCCTTCGTGATTATAAATTTTATCACTTCATCAACTCCTTCCTGAGTCTTTAAGTTGGTGAATATGAAAGGAGAATCTCCACGCATCAGGGTTGCATCCCGCTTCATTACTTCAAGAGATGCTCCCACAAAAGGCGCCAAATCTATTTTATTGATAACCAGGAAATCACTCTTGGTGATACCAGGACCGCCCTTCCGGGGGATTTTATCTCCGGCTGCCACGTCGATTACGTAAATAGTCAAGTCAGCAAGTTCTGGACTAAAAGTGGCGCTTAGATTGTCTCCTCCGCTCTCTACCAAGATGAGGTCAAGGTCAGGAAAGCTCTGGGTCAGCTTGTCGATTGCCGTAAGGTTCATGGATGCATCTTCACGAATGGCAGTATGGGGACATCCGCCGGTTTCAACACCGACAATCCGTTCGGCCGGTAATGCCTGGCTGCGAATTAGAAATTCCGCATCCTCGCGTGTATAGATGTCATTAGTCACCACGGCAATTTGGTATTTATCGCGTAATTTTTTGCAAATAATGTCAATAAGAGCAGTCTTACCTGAACCTACAGGTCCACCTATGCCTACACGTAATGGCTGTTTTGACATCATAGGGCTCAATTCCTCCTTGTTGTTTTTGGTTAATTCAACTTTCGGGGTTTTTTAGTACTGAATAAAACAATCCTTCCTGCCTGTGTCATTGCGAGAGGTGTAAGCCCCGAAGCAATTTCACCCGGTTGATGAAAAGTTTAATCGCCAGAGAATCTTGTAAAATTTATTCATAAATTTTACCCCAGTTTAATATTTACGAACGAAATAGCCGAGTATGCTGAGTTTCATGTAAAGCGCTGGCAATGGCAAAGGCCGGGGCTAAAAAACCGATATGTTCATCTTGAAGAGATAAACCACTTTCAACAACCTCGGGAATGGTTTTTATGGCTTGAGAGAGTATTCTCTGGCCTGCTGTCTGGCCTAATGGTACTAATTTAATTGCAGCAGCTATTTGATTTTCTGTCCAGGACCAAAGGTAACCTACACAAGTTTCATAGATAGGGATTTCCCAGTGCACTGCTGCCAATGCAAACATTGTTGCAAAGGTTACTACAGGCTCAGTTTTCCAATCATTCGCCTGGGAAATACCCAATTCTCCGAGGACCTTGGCCATGGCAACGCCCATATGGTTATCTTCCGCCTGTAGTTCTGCAGACTCCCTGCTTGCGTGGAGGAACTCAGTCCAGTATTTGACCCGCCCAATGTCGTTTTCTTTCCAACCGCGATAGAGTCTGGCAAGTATTGGAACGTCAAGGCCGCCCAAAGAATGACGCATCAGGCCCAGTATCCAATCGCAGGTTTCGGCCTCATTTTTCAGCCAGCCTGCATGAGTAGTCCATTCCATCCCCTGGGAATAGGCATATGCGCCTATCGGCAGTGAGGGACTGCAAATTTGCAGCAAACGCAGCATAGCCGGCGTACTGATTTTGGACTCCCTTGGCCATTGTTTGTCAGTGGTGATGGTGTCCATGCGAATGATAAGCCCCTGTTTCAGGCTCAAAAGGGGCGATGGTTGTTGATACCTCAAGGCCTAACCCCTTAACCATTTCGTCCAACACGTGATCGTGTAAATAGGCTACCTGGAGGTTGGAGATTTGCAAAGGTACATGGCGGTTGCCCAGATGATAACAGGCGCGGGCCCAAAGAAGCGAATCCTGGGTAGTGGCGATAGAGATTTTTTCCGGGGCGGCTTTAACAATAATGACCACTCCATTGTCAGTCTGGAGAAGGTCTCCATCCATTAAAATTGTACCTCGTGGGAGAAATAGGCCCACATCCTCACCACTGTCCAACCGGGCCAGCTGCCTACTTTTTTGCCTTAGTTCGAAAGGCAGCGTGAGTTGGGCCTGAGGCTGGACATGATCTTTGTTCTGGAGAATCTTGGTAATCTTGAGCATGGTTCTGGCTTCCGAGTTTAAAATAGGAAATAACGTTGAGCCAGAGGCAAGACCTCCGCTGGCTCGCAGGTCAATAACTTGCCATCTGCCCGAACTTCATAAGTTTGCGGGTCAACATCAATCTGTGGTAAATAATTGTTGTGAATCATGTCTGTCTTATTCCTTGCTCTGGTATTTTTTACAGCCTTCACTCTTTTTTTAAGGCCGATTTTTCTCTTGATATCAGATTCCAGGGCGGCTTGAGAAACAAATGTTATACTTGTTGCCGTTAGTGCTTCCCCAAAGGCCCCAAACATATAGCGGTAATGAACAGGCTGTGGAGTGGGAATAGAGGCGTTGGGGTCGCCCATAGGAGCGGCAACAATCATTCCCCCTTTTATGACCATGGCCGGCTTTACAGCAAAGAAGGCAGGATGCCACAGCACAATATCAGCCAACTTCCCCATTTCGATAGAACCAACTTCATGGCTGATGCCATGGGCAATGGCAGGATTAATTGTATATTTTGCAACGTATCTCTTGGCCCTGAAATTGTCGTTTTGCTCACTATCTTCTGGCAGGGGACCCTGCTGGACTTTCATCTTATGGGCGGTCTGCCATGTCCTGGTGATCACTTCTCCGACCCGTCCCATGGCCTGTGAATCCGAGGCGATTATGCTGAAGGCCCCAAGGTCGTGGAGGATATCTTCCGCTGCTATGGTTTCACGTCGAATACGTGATTCGGCAAAGGCAATATCTTCAGGGATACTGGCATCAAGGTGATGACAGACCATGAGCATGTCCAGATGTTCGTCTACTGTATTTATGGTATAGGGCCTGGTAGGGTTGGTAGAAGAAGGCAAAACATTGGGTTCTCCGCAGACCTTGATAATATCAGGGGCATGGCCACCACCGGCGCCTTCGGTGTGATAGGCATGAATGGTTCTGCCTTTGAAGGCTTTTATTGTGTTTTCTACAAAACCGGATTCATTCAAAGTGTCCGTATGTATAGCTACCTGGACATCATATTCATCGGCAATCGTTAAACAATTGTCTATGGCCGCAGGCGTAGTCCCCCAATCTTCATGCAGTTTAAAGCCCATGGCCCCGGCCTCTACCTGTTCTTTTAGTGCTTGAGGCAAGCTGGCATTTCCCTTGGCCAGGAAACCGAGATTTATAGGAAGACCGTCCGCGGCTTGTAACATACGGTGGATATTCCATGGTCCAGGTGTACAGGTAGTGGCGTTGGTCCCGGCTGCAGGGCCAGTACCTCCACCAATCATTGTGGTTATCCCGGACATGATGGCATCCTCTACCTGTTGAGGGCAAATGAAGTGAATATGCACATCCAGCCCACCAGCAGTAGCGATTAGTCCTTCTCCGGCAATAACTTCTGTGCCTGGGCCTATAATGATATCCACTCCTGGCTGAGTATCCGGGTTTCCTGCTTTACCAATGCCCGCGATCCGACCGTTTTTAATGCCTATGTCTGCTTTTACAATGCCCCAATAATCTAAAATCAAAGCATTGGTTATTACTGTATCCACGACTTCGTCTGAAGTATGTTGACTTTGGCCCATTCCGTCGCGGATTACTTTGCCACCACCGAATTTTACTTCTTCGCCGTAAATTGTGTGGTCTTCCTCGACCTCAATAATAAGTTCGGTATCACCAAGTCGGACTCTGTCCCCTTTGGTGGGCCCATACATATCTGTATAGGCATGTCGATTGATTTTTGCCATAGGTATTACTCCGAAAGTTTTCCCATTACTTTTCCGTTAAATCCAAACACATTACGTGCGCCAGAATAGGCGACCAGTTCTACCTCTCGTTTTTGGCCCGGTTCGAACCTGACTGCTGTTCCCGCCGGGATATTTAAACGATAACCCAAGGCAGCTTCTCGATCAAAAGACAAAGCGGAATTGACCTCATAAAAGTGGTAATGAGAACCTACCTGTATGGGACGGTCGCCAGTGTTGGCTACTACAAGAGTAATTGTTGGGCGGTTACTATTTAACTCTATATCGCCCTTGGCGTGAAAAATTTCTCCCGGTATCATTAGATAGCTCCTTATTGGATTGGGTTGTGCACAGTTACCAGTTTAGTTCCATCTGGAAAGGTTGCTTCCACCTGAACCTCGGTAATCATCTCAGCGACCCCTTCCATGACATCTTCACGGGTAAGCAAGGTACGGCCGTATTCCATTAATTCGGCCACTGTGCGTCCTTCCCGGGCTCCTTCCATAATGGCAGCAGAAATATAGGCTACAGCCTCAGGATGGTTGAGTTTGAGTCCGCGGGCTTTACGGCGTTCTGCCAGTAAAGCGGCCGTAAAGACCAACAGTTTATCTTTTTCTCTCGGAGAAAGTTTCATTGTTCTACTCCTTTGATAATTGAATTTTTAAGTGTTCCATATACGCGGATGGCAGGCCGGGCGAGAGAATACCTTATTCCTTAACATCCCCCAGGTTTTGGCAAAAAAGAAACGGGCCCGGTATGCCTCATGGCCTAGATAGCGACAGACCACAAGTCCATTAATCACGGTCACACTAAATAGATCTTCTTTGACTTGCTCCATGAGAGCAAGGCGGATATTTTCAACAACAGCGGGATTGTCGCAAGTACAAACCAACGTTCCAACAACTGTATAGTTGGCAAGCCCCCAACGAGAAATAACCGCTTGGCTCTGACCCTCAAAACAGCCCCGTTCCACAAGGACAGGTTTGCCTTGCTGCCATACTTCAAAATGCTGCCTGAGGACACCATCAGTAAATTTTTGACTAGAAATAGGTAAGCCAAGACAGGTTATTTCCCAGCCCAAAAAATGTGCTCCTTCATCCAGTTCCACTCGAGTTGATATCTTGGATTTGGCGCCATTATAGATAATGGTTTCCTGGGGCAACCACTCCAAGATTGCGTTAGAAGAAATTTTTATCACCTGATCTTGCCTGGCAAATGCGCCTGATGAGCGATAAAATTTACCTGCAGCAGGAGTGGTAATAAGTGCGTGCGTGCCTGAGCCTGTCTTTATATCGATATTTAATATGTCGCCTCCGACCACTCCTCCTGGGGGGTGGATGATATATACGTGGCAAGTATTATCTCCTTCCGGATAAAAGGGGCGTTGGACCAGTAAAGGCCCTTTGTGCTGCTTGTTGCGTAAAATGGTTTTTGCCCCTGATAAGTCGAAGAGCAAAGAAAGTTGAGCTTCCCAGCCTTGCTTTATTTTGAGAGTAGTCATTATATTTCAGTTAGACAGTGAGGTAAGTGTTTATGAGTTCATCGTTCAATTTTGCCATAGAACCATTGGCCACTACACGGCCTTTGTCCATGAGATAAAAATCGCTGGCTACCTTGCGGGTAAAGAGAAGCTTCTGCTCGACGAGCAAGACAGTAAGATTCTGTTCCTGGTTCAGACGAACAATAATATCCCCGATTTCCTGAATGAGATTAGGCTGAATGCCCTCCGTGGGTTCATCCAGGATGAGTAATTTTGGGTTAATGGCCAGGGCACGGCCAATGGCTAACTGTTGCTGTTGGCCGCCAGAGAGATCTCCTCCCCTTCTGCGCAGCATCTCTTTTAAAACAGGAAACAGCTCAAATATTAATTCAGGAATTTCATGTTTTGAGCCATAACAGGCTGTAAGGCCTACGCGCAGGTTTTCTTCTACTGTTAGCTGAGGGAAAATTTCTCGGCCCTGAGGTACATAACCGATCCCGTATCGGGCGCGCATGGCTGCCGGTTGATTAGAGAGCTCGTGTCCCAGGAATTTTACACTTCCACTCTGTATGGGCAGAAGTCCCATGATGGATTTAAGCAAGGTTGTTTTGCCCACTCCATTTCTACCCATGATACAGACACAGGACCCTTCTTTTACGCTTAAACTTATATCCCAAAGGGTATGGCTTCCTCCGTAATATTGGTTCAGACCCCTTACTTCTAACATATTTATTCTCCCAGATATACTTCAATCACTTTAGGATTGTTTTGTACTTCATCCATACTACCTTCGGCTAATACGCTGCCTTCATGTAAAACCGTTACACGTTCGGCAATGGAACGGACAAATTCCATGTCATGTTCCACTACTACGACTGTATGTTTTCCAGCCAAAGAGTTTAATAATGTTATGGAATTCTCTATCTCTTGAGGGGTCATACCTGCAACTGGTTCATCTAAGAGCAGCAGTTTTGGTTCCTGCACCAGAAGCATTCCTATCTCTAACCACTGCTTTTGGCCGTGTGACAAAAGTCCAGCCTGCTCATTTATTTTGTCAGATAAACCGATTATATCTAAAACTTCCTCAACGCGATCTCGTTGTTCGCTGGTAAGCTTTACGAATAAACTGTGCCAGACATCCTTCTTGGAATTCAGGGCAAGCTCTAAATTCTCAAATAAAGTGTGATTTTCAAAAACAGTCGGTTTTTGGAATTTACGCCCTATACCTACCTGAGAGATTTCATGTTCAGAGAGCTTAGTCAGTTCTATGTCGTTGCCAAAAAAGACACTCCCTTTATCCGGTTTTGTTTTGCCTGTAATAATGTCCAATAAAGTTGTTTTACCAGCTCCGTTAGGCCCGATTATACAATGTAGTATTCCTTCATTTATATAAAGCGTCAGGTTGTTCAGTGCCTTAAATCCATCGAAACTGACAGTAATATCTTCTACATGCAGAAGATTACGGCGGCTGGCATGTATCTCTTTTGGACTCTGAGTGGTTGACTCTGGAGCCAGAGAGGACATTTTTATTTTCCTCCGTTTTTGATTTTTTTGTTAAACAGGTTTGTTATTCCCACTACACCTTTGGGAAGGAACAGAGTCGTGGCAATAAATATGGCCCCTAGAAAATAAAGCCAGAGGTCAGGATAAGCCACGGTAAACCAGCTTTTGGCCCCATTTACCAAGCCAGCCCCTAACAAAGCGCCTACCAGAGTTCCTCGTCCTCCAACTGCAACCCAGATGGCCATTTCAATAGAATTAGCCGGCTGCATTTCGCTCGGGTTTATTATGCCTACCTGTGGGACATAAAGTGCCCCGGCAATGCCACAGAGGATGGCTGATAATGTCCAGACAAAGAGTTTGTAGTGAAGCGGATTATAACCCGAGAACATGACTCTGCTTTCGGCATCGCGTATAGCAGTCAGTACCCGGCCCAGTTTTGAATAAACAATATATCGACACAGAATATAACTTAATAAAAGCACTATGGCAGTGGTGATGTATAGCCCCAGTTTAGTACTTGGTTCATGTAGCGAGAAACCAAGGATGTGTTTAAAGTCAGTAAGCCCGTTGTTCCCTCCAAAACCGGTTTCATTTCTAAAAAACAGAAGCATAAGAGCATACGTCATGGCCTGGGTGATGATGGAAAAGTAAACACCTTTAATACGGGAACGAAAGGCAAAGAAACCGAATATAAAGGCGAATAACCCTGGGATAAGGACAATCATCAATAGGGTAAACCAAAAGTGGTCAAAACCATACCAGTACCAGGGCAATTCTTTCCAGTCCAAGAACACCATGAAGTCTGGCAGTTCACTGCGATAAACTCCTTCACCAGCCATGACACGCATTAGATGCATACCCATGGCATATCCGCCCAAGGCGAAAAATACGCCGTGACCTAGACTCAGGATTCCGGTATACCCCCAGATTAAGTCCATGGCTAAGGCAACCAACGCATAACAGAGGAATTTGCCAAGCAATGGAATCAGATATTCCGGGATATGCAGAACTGAGTCTTCTGGTACGACTACATTGAGTATGGGTATCACAATGACCATGATAGAGGCCAGTAATAGGGTGAGTACCCATGCACGCTTGGATTGTATTTCTAATATATCTTTTAACATTTTTTATCCGTCCGCTAAACGTCCTTTAAGGGCAAATATTCCTTGTGGCCGTTTCTGGATAAAGAGTATAATGAAAACTAAGACAAAAATTTTGCCTAATACAGCTCCAGTAAACGGCTCTAAAAATTTGTTGATTATTCCGAGTCCAAATGCCCCAAAAACTGTGCCGGCAATTTTGCCCACGCCTCCCAAGACAACAACCATAAATGAATCCACTATGTAAGATTGGCCTAACTCAGGTCCGACATTACCTATTTGGGACAAGGCTAAACCGCCCAGTCCGGCTATTCCAGAGCCCAGACCAAAGGTCCACATGTCTATCCGGGAAGTAAGTATGCCCATGGCAGAAGCGGTTGACCGGCTTTGAGTCACTGCTCTGACCATCAAACCCAAAGGGGTGCGGTTTAAAAGCAGCCAGACCAGGAATACAACGAACACTGCGAAGAGAATGATAGAAATTCTATTGTTTGTAAGCAGCAGTCCCTGGGTGATTTGAAATCCTCCCGAAAGCCAGGAGGGGTTGGATACTTCAACATTCTGTGCACCGAAGATGAGTCGAACCGTCTGGATGAGCATGAGACTTATTCCCCAGGTGGCGAGCAGGGTCTCTAAAGGTCTACCATAAAGGTGTCTGATGATAGTTCTTTCCAGAATCATTCCCACTACGGCCGGAACAATAAAGGCAACAGGTATGGAAGCTATGATATACCATTCGAATAGTCCCGGCAGAAAGTTTTTAAAGATCTCCTGAATGATGTAGGTTGAGTATGCGCCCAGCATAAGCATTTCACCGTGGGCCATATTGATAACACCCATCAACCCGAAAGTTATGGCTAATCCCAGTGCCGCAAGTAAAAGGACACTGCCAAGGCTTAAACCATAGAAGAGATTGCGGATAGTGCTGATTAAAAGCATATGCCGTTTAATGGCTTTGATGGCCTTGGAGGCAGCCTTTCGCACCTCTGCATCAGGTTCGATAAAGTTTCCTGTACTGTCTTTGGCGAGCACCCCTTTGAGCAAGGGAATAAATTTCAGGTTGCCCGATTCTGCAATGGTTTTGATGGTCTGGAGACGCTGATCTTTTCGCGGACTGTCGATTTGAGTTAAAGCTAATGCCAAAGCAAGAGCTTCACGAACTTCGTCATTGGTTTCTTTTTCAAGGGCAGTCTGAATTTCTTTGCTTGCGTCCTCACGAGGATTTTTTGCCAGATGTTTGGCAGCTAAAAGTCGTACCTCAGGATCGCTGGATTTGAGCTTTAGTCTGGCCAGAACCGTTTTTATAACTCGCCGTACTCTATTGTTGATAATAGGAGTATAAAGATCGTCTATTGCACCGGTATAAGTTTCGCCGGTTAAGGCCTCTTTGGCAGATGTACCGTCATCATTTATTATGTATATGCGCCCATTGGCATCGGCACGTAATTTTCTTTCTTGTAATGCTTCAAGAGCAGGGATAGCCGCAGGATCACCTATTTGCCCCAGCTTCTTGACTGAGTTAATAATTTTTTTACGACTCTTTGCCCCAAGTCCTGCCAATGCCTGAGAAAGTTCCATATTGGTAGTGGGAGCGGCATTGACGTTGACGGCAAAGAGCTGAAGCAACAGTCCTATAAGGATGATAACTATGGTAGTATTTTTATAGTACTTCATGGCTTTTAGTTTAACCTGTCCCCTTTGGTGTGAAGGGGACAGGTCTCGTTTACTCCCTGATTTTATTTGTATTTTGGCTTTTCACAGTTGCCGCACACCCAGGGGTAAGTCCAATCAGCTACCTTCTTGGCGCTGTCCGGGATATAACGGCTCCAGGGTTCAGCACGAATTGGTCCAGGTGTCTGCCAAACTATGTCAAACTGTCCATCTTCCCTGATTTCGCCAATAAAGACAGGCTTGTGCAAGTGATGGTTTTTGGGATCCATCCTGATTTCGTATCCGGAGGGAGCTTTGAATTGCTGGTAACCCATGGCCTGACGGACCGCATCTACGTCAGTAGTTCCGGCCTGGCGCACGGCCTGAGCCCACATGTTGATACCAATGTAAGTGGCTTCCATTGGGTCATTGGTTACCCGCTTGTCTCCACCGGGGAGATTGTGTTTTTTTACATAAGCCTTCCATTTCTTGATGAACTCTTTGTTTTCTTTGGAATCAATGGACATGAAGTAGTTCCATGCAGCCAGATGACCGACCAGAGGTTTGGTATCAATACCACGCAATTCTTCCTCTCCAACTGAAAAAGCTATTACAGGAATATCTTCGGCCTTGATTCCCTGGTTGGCCAATTCTTTGTAGAAAGGTACGTTAGAGTCACCATTGATGGTGGAGATTACAGCTGTTGGTTTGGAAGCAGCAAACTTTTTAATTTTAGCAACGATAGTCTGATAGTCGCTGTGTCCAAAAGGAGTGTACATCTCCAGAATATCTTCATCGCTTATGCCTTTAGAATGCAGGAAAGCCCGCAAGATTTTGTTGGTGGTGCGAGGATACACATAGTCAGTACCTAAAAGAACAAATCTTTTTGCCCCACCGCCATCTTCACTCATAAGATATTCAACAGCCGGAATAGCCTGCTGATTTGGAGCGGCACCTGTGTAAAAGACATTGTAGGAACATTCCTCACCTTCGTACTGAACTGGGTAGAAAAGGAGACCATTCAGCTCTTCAAACACTGGCAAAACAGATTTTCTAGACACAGATGTCCAACAGCCAAAGACAACGGCTACTTTGTGTTTCTCTAGCAGCTCTCTTGCTTTTTCTGCAAAAAGAGGCCAGTTTGAAGCGGGATCGACCACGATGGGTTCAATCTTCTTGCCAAGCAACCCACCGTTCTGGTTGATTTCCTCAATGGCCATTAGTGCCACATCTTTTAAAGATGTTTCACTAATGGCCATAGTTCCAGACAATGAATGTAGTATTCCTACCTTAATAGTGTCCTCTTTTGCGTGGGCCATTTTGGGCACTCCCCACACAATTGAGACAGCTAAAATTGTACACAAACAAAAAAGCCACATCTTTTGTCTCATTATTTTTTCTCCTTAAAAAAGTTGAAGTTTGTTTAACCCCTGACCTCTAACCACTAGCCATAAATACAAAAGTAAAAGCGCAAAACATTGGGCATGTGTGCACATTTTGCCCAGGCCTGGTTCTTAAGTGGAGACTCCAAGCTCAGCGCTTAAAAACTAAACATGCTCAATCAATATGTGTGCCAGCTATTCTGGCAGGCGACTATAGAGGTTAACTATATGTAATGATTGATTTTATGTTAAAATGAAAGGCGGGGGCAGTTTGACATAATTGTAAGGCAAATAGAGTGATTTTGAGAAACTTGTTAACCCAGGAGTATCTTTTTTTATTTAACATTTTAATAGGTTAGATTGTACGCGATTTTTAGTCCACATCCAATAGAGTTTGAAGTTAAAGTTGCAAATTTGTAAAAAATAAAGTTTGCACAGGCGATAATCGTTTCTCGCATAAAGAAATAATATTGGCGAGATTGTGGTAAGTTGATAACTATAATAAATATCAATAATTATACAATATTGTAATTAATTGCAAAAATGTGAAAAAAATCGTTTCTAGCTAATCATTTCTTATCAAAAATTTACAATAAGTTTTTTTGGCTAGGAGGCTTCAGGCTTACAGGGTAAGCGTAGCTAATGGTGGCAATGTTACCCTTGGAAAAAGACGTTTATAATTGATTGTTAGTTTTTTTTGGTGATCAGTAAAAAATATTTCATTAGGCATAAGAAGAGCCAAAATTAAAATAGCGACAGAGAGTAATAGGCCTACAGCGCAAGATTCTATAACGAGAATCTCAAGAATGATTGTAAAACCTTTCTTATAAAAATAAAAACGACCTATGCTAGCTAATGTATCCGTACATCGAACAAGGACTGAAAATGAGCAGACCCACTATGTCAGGAATGATGTCGCCTAGGCTAGTTTAAGATAAGGGGATATTAGTTCTCTTATCTTGTTATCCTTCCCCCTAGGGGAAAGGGGGAATTTCAATCTGGGCAGTAGGAGATTTTTATGGTTTATCCTGCAAATGTTAAAGAAAGTATACTTACTGGGGCTCAATGTTCTAGTTTTCTTTTTGGGCTAGGTGCTGGAGGAGTATGTAGCCAATCAATTTAGCGTCGTTTCTGACAGAGAGCGAAGAAGGACTGCCTCTAGCTGATGTTTTTTGGGGGTGGTCATAGGTTTTATCTTATCCTGAGATAAAGGGATTGTTAATGTTTTTAAGGGGGTCTATTTTTAGTGTTAATAAAATTTTTTAGTTTCTATTTAAAAAAATAAAAATTTCTTGCCCCAGAGTTTTTTTTTGTGGCTAATCTAAGGTGCTTATTCTGTCAAAAATTGTTTAAAGGAGTTGGTATGCGCAAAGTTAGTTTGTTTTTGTTGATTTTTTGGTTGGCTTTGGTCGGAGTAAGTTATGGTGCAGGATTTGCCCTTTATGAATGGAGTGCCAGGGGTAATGCCCTGGGAGGCACTTTGGTGGGTAGGGCTGATGATGCTTCTGCTGTTGCCTTTAATCCTGCGGGCATGACCCAACTGGAAGGAACCCATTTTATGGCTGGTGTTACTGCTATTGCTCCAGATATAAAGGTAGAGGCCAAAGGTTATGGTACTACTAATGAAAACAACAACATTTTCTTTCCCCCTCATTTTTACCTGACTCATCAGATAAATGACCGTTACTGGATTGGGGTGGGTGAATATACCCGCTTTGGTCTGGCTACAGACTTTCCTTCAGACTGGGCTGGTCGTTATAATTCCTATTATGCTTCTATTGTTTCCTACTCTATTGTTCCCAGTGTGGCTGTAAAATTAACCGATAAACTTTCCTTTGCTGTGGGCCTGGAAGCCATGTATTTTGAGTTCCAGCAAAAAAAATATACCTATCCTCAAGGACCTATTGGTAGTACAGATGCACATCTTAAGGGAGATAGTGTAAATTATGGTTTTAATCTGGGTTTACACTATAAGCCTGTTGAGTGGTTAAGGCTTGGTTTTACCTATAAAAGTCAGGTGGAGCAACAGTTAAGGGGTAGAATAGATTTTACAGACAATACTTATTATAATGATAGAGATGCTACTGGAAGTATCACATTGCCTGACTCCTTTACCTTAGGTATCGCTGTTTATCCTACAGAAAAGTTAAGTGTGGAAGCAGATGTGGTTTATACCAGGTGGAGTACCTATGATGCTTTGACCATAAAGTATGATGGCTCTATTAGCAAAGTTAATCCCTTAGCTACGCAATCTTCATCCAAAAAGGATTGGAAGGATGTGTGGCGTTTTCAGTTTGGAGTGGAGTATAGTTTAAATGAAATGGTGGATTTAAGGGCCAGTTATATTTATGACCAGTCGCCTATTCCTGATGAACATGTGGATTATATCTTACCAGCTAATAACAGACACATTTTGGGAGTTGGAACTGGCTTTAAGCTAGATAAGTGGACCATTGACCTTTCCTATAACTACCTTATGTATGAAGATAGAGATGTGGACGGTAGAGCTAGTGATTATGTCTATGATGGCAAGTTTAAAGATGGAAATGCCCATTTGGTGGGAGTTAGTGTAGGCTATTCCTTTTAAATTCCCTGCAGGTATTTACTTTTTTCAGGGATGAAAGTAACTTACTTTCATCCCTTTTTATTTTTAGAGGAGTGTGATTATGGCCAGTTCAGTATATTTTTGGGATTTTAGGACTTCTAGAAAGTATACCTATGAGCAAAAAATAAAAAAGCTTTTAAAAAACTGTGAGGTGGCTAAATTTTTAGGTAGCAAAAAATTGGTGGCTTTGAAAATTCACTTTGGAGAAAAGGGCGTTACAGGCTTTATTGCTCCCTTGTGGGTAAAGCCCCTTGTGGAATTTGTACAAAAAACTGGCGCTCTTCCTTTTTTGACTGATACCAATACCTTATATGTGGGGGAACGGGGAGAAGCTGTATCCCACTTGATGCAAGCAGCCAGGCATGGATTTGACCCCTTGCTTCTGGGTGCACCTATTATTATTGCTGATGGTTTAAAAAGCCAGAATGAAAAAAAAGTATCCCTGGCAGGAAAACACTTTCAAGAGGTTTTTTTGGCCGGGGATATAGTAGAAGCAGACTATTTAATTAATCTGGCTCACTTTAAAGGGCATGAGCTTGCCGGGTTTGGTGGGGCCCTAAAAAATCTGGCCATGGGCTGTGCTACCAGAAAGGGTAAAATGCAACAACATTGTGGTTTTGGTCCCAAGGTGGAGGTAAAAAAATGTGTTGGCTGTGGAGAATGTGTTCAGGTGTGCCAGAGCCAGGCCCTAACTTTAGAGGATAAGAAGGTTGCTTTAAAGAAGGAAAAGTGCACAGGTTGTGCAGCTTGCTTTCTGGCCTGTAAAACTGGTGCTCTGGAGGTCAATTGGAAGGTAGATGTAAAAGTTTTTCTGGAGCGTATGGCTGAATATGTTTTGGGGGTGGTTTCCCAGTTTTCAGCACCCCTTTTGCACTTAAATTTTGTAAAGGATGTAACTCCTGATTGTGACTGCGTGGGGTTTAGTGATGCCAATTTGTGCCCTGATATTGGAATTTTGGCTTCTTATGACCCAGTAGCTCTGGATCAGGCTGCCTGGGATTTGGTCAATAAGGCCAGTTATAATCCCTTTAGCCAGTATGCAGAAAAATTAGTGAAAAAAGAGGATGTTTTTCAAGCCATTCATCCCAAGACCCAGGGTAAATATCTTCTGGAATATGCTGAACAAATAGGCTTAGGCACAAGAAGCTATAAGTTGATAAAAATTTAAAGGGGGCTTAAAGCCCCCTTTTTTAGTTGTTTTTTAATTCATTCCAGTATTTTTCGTAAACCAAGAGGGCATCTTGCACATCTGTTTGAAATTCTCCCCTTTTTAATTCTTCCTGGGAGGGATAAATAATAGGATTGTTCTGGATTTCAGGAGGTAGCAATTTTATAGCTGCCTGGTTGGGAGTAGCATACCCCATTTCCTGGGAAATCTTAGCAGAAATGTCTGGCCTTAAAATAAAGTTCATAAACTTATGAGCATTTTCCACATTTTTAGCGCCCCTGGGAATGGCAAAACTATCCATCCAGAGAGAATAGCCTTCTTTAGGATAAGCATAGAGGAAGTTTTGGTCTTCAGAGTTGGCAATAAAGGCTTCTCCACTCCAGGTAACTGCCACTAAAACTTCTTCGTTTAATAAGGCGTGTTTAGGAGAATCAGAATCAAAGACCTTGACCAGGGGAAGTAGTTTTTTAAGTTCTAAATAGGCTTCTTCAATGTGTTTGGGGTTGGTTTCATTAATAGAGTATCCCAATTTTTTTAGAGCCAAGCCAAACACTTCTCTTACGTCATTGGGAAGTAAAAGCTTTCCCTTTAGTTCTGGATTCCAGAGGTCATTGAGGCTTTTGATATAACCTTTTCCCAGCCTGGCACTGTTGTAGCAAACAGCAGTACTTCCCCACATATAAGGTACTGAATATTTATTTTCAGGATCAAAGGACTGGTTTAGGAATTTAGGAGAGATGTTTTTTAAATTGGGGATTAGTTTATGATTTATGGGCTCTAAAAGGCCTTCTCTGGCCATCTTTTCTACAAAATAGGTAGAAGGCACAATTAAATCATATTCTCCCTTTACCAGTTTTATTTTAGTATACATGGCTTCATTACTATCATAAGTGCTCAAGTATACCTTTATTCCTGTTTCTTTTGTAAATTGTTCTAGAACTTCATCTGGTATGTATTCTGACCAGTTAAACAAATAAAGTTCTTTTGCTTGGGCTATGTTAATAAGTAAGCAAAAGGTAAAGAGCAAAGTTAAAATGATTTTTTTCATGTTCTTTTTCCTCCTTTAATATTCCTTTCTAGTAAAAAGTGAGCTAAGCCTACAAAAATAAAGGTTAAAATAATCAATAAAGTACATAAGGCATTTACCTCTGGTTTAATACCCACCCTTACCATAGAATAAATGCGTAAAGGTAGTATTTCAAATTGGGGCCCAGTGGTAAAAAAGCTTATAACCACATCATCTAAAGAGAGAGTAAAACTCAAAATCCAGGCAGATAAAATTGCTGGCCAAAGTAAAGGCAAAAATATGTAGCGAAGCACATTGATTTCTGAGGCTCCCAGATCCTGAGCTACTTCTAAGAGATTAAAGTCAAAGTGCTCTAGAGTACTTAAAAAGGTAATCACCCCAAAGGGCAAACAGAGAGTTAAATGAGAAAGTAAAATAGTAAAGAAACCTAACTTTAATTGAAGTAAAGTAAAGATAATAAGTAAGGAAACACCAATAATAATATCTGGAGAAACCAAAGCTAGATTGATTATAGCCAACCAGAAATTTTTATTGGCCTTAGGTGAATATTTTAAACCCAGCGAGCCTATAAGGGATAGAAGGGTGGTTAGAGTAGCTGAGGTAGTTGCTAAAATAAGAGAATTTAGAGCTGACTTTAGCAAAAAACTGTTATGAAAAAGAGAAAGGTACCATTTGAGCGAAAAGCCTTTCCAAAAAAGGGAAAATTTACTTTGGTTAAAAGAGTAGATGGTGAGTAAAATTAAAGGGATGTATAAGAAAGCGTAGATTAAAAATAAGTAAAGGGTTGAAAATAGTTTCTTTTTATTCATGGACAAACTTTATTTTTTTCTCTTTGAAAAATAGAGTGCTTAGCACAATCATAATTAAGCTTAAAACTAGACTGGCAGCAGCTCCCAGGGGCCAATTGCGGGTAAAAAGAAATTGGTCCTTAATAAAGTTTCCTAATAAAATATCTCTGGAACCTCCCAGGATGTCTGGAATATAGAACATTCCCAGGGCTGGTAAAAAAACCAGTAAGCAGCCGCTATATATACCTGACTTGGTCAAAGGCAGAATAATCCTAAAAAATACATTCCAGGAACTGGCTCCCAAGTCTCTGGCAGCTTCCAAAAGTTTTTTATTCATTTTTTCAAAAGAGGAATAAATAGGCAGAATCATAAAGGGTAGCAGGGTATAAACCAGGCCAATAAAGACAGCTATTTTGGTGTAGAGTAGTTCTAAAGGAGTATTAACAATTCCCAAAGCGAGGAGAAAATTGTTAAAAAATCCTTTTTTGCCCAGAAGTAATACTAAAGAATAGGTACGAATTAACGAGTTGGTCCAGAATGGAAGAATAATAAAAAATAGGGCCAGTTTTTTCTTTTTAGGAGTAAGCCAAGATAAGATAAAGGCAAAGGGATAACCTAAAAGCAAGCTTATAATAGTAGCTCCTCCAGCTAGAAAAAGGGAGTTTAAAAATATTTGTACAAAGTGTAATTCAAATAATTTTTTAAAATTAGATAAGGTCAAGGGAAGGGAAAAAAAGTTTGTAGGATGAAAAGAAAAAAAAACTACGGCAAAAATGGCACTTGAAGGTATAAGGACAAAGGTTATGAGCCAAAATATTAAAGGATATTTGAAGAAATAAAATTTATGTTTCATCTTTTAAGATAACTTCCCATCCTTTTATCCAGCTTACTAGCACTTTTTCTCCTTTTTTATAAATCATACTTTCATCGTCTTCATTAAAGAATTGAGTTGCTTTAACAATTTTATTTTCAAGCTCGATTATAAGGTCATAAGTACTTCCTTTATAAACAGTGTTTATTATTTTTCCAGGGAAGTATAATTCATGATTGTTGTTTTCTGTGATTTCCTCAGGATAGTATATACTCATGTCTTCTGGCCTTAAGACTAAGACTATTTTTTCTCCAGTCTGAAAGTTTTTTGTATTTTTTAATTCTATTTCATGCCCTTCTATGTTGCAGAGTACATTTTCTCCGCTAGTCTGCAAA
>LGER01000021.1 GCA_001507915.1 Desulfonauticus sp. 38_4375
AAGGAGGTGTAAGATGTTTAGGTTTTTTTAGTTTTGGCTATGTTATTAATAGTAGCCTGTTCTTCTGGACCTAATTTAAAAGAAGGGAAGTGGAAAATAAGCACCAAAGTGGAAACTACAGGGATGCCTTTTAACTTTTCCATTCCTGCTTCTGATTATGTTACTTGCCTTACTGCAGATAATGCCATTCCTGTAGACGAAGAAAGCAAGGATAATGATAATTGTAAGATCCTTAAGAAATCTATTACTGGCGACACATTAGAATTTACGATTGAATGTATAAACAGTGGAATAAAAAATATTAGTGAAATAGAAGTAACTTATATGGGTGAAGAAATGGAAGGAACTATGAAAACCAATTATCAAGGAATGGTTATGACTACTCACTTAAAAGGAAAACGCATAGGAGAATGTGATTAAGTTTTTTAGTAAAATTATTTAATTTTTACTTTTTAAAACTATATATTTTTCTGCCTGGTGTTTTGAATCCAGGTCAAAACATATTTGTCTAGAATTTATAATTTTGGCCAGGACTTTACTTTGAGGAGAGGGAGAATTTTCTATAGTTAAGACAATTTCTTCATTGCCCATTTGTTCAATTATCTTTTTTAGTTCCAAAGTGGAAAGAGGAAACGTATTAGCTGGAACAGAAAAGGTTTGCTCCTGGTTAGAGTTGGCATTTTGTATTTTATAAACCAATTGAGGAGAGAAGAATTTTGAGGCTATTTGGGCGGTTAGTTCATTTATTGCTTCATCTGTGGTTACAATAATAATTCTTCTATACCCTTCTAAAAGCGCATCTTCATATACACTGGCATCTAAAAGATAAGAGCAGGTAGGAATTTGTATGTTTTTTTCCAGGTAAGAGCATATATTAGGGTTGCTATCTAAAAAGGCTACTGGAACATAGGAAGATAATAAGTCTCCTAGTTTTAGGCTGAAAGGATTTATCCCTGCAATAATAACTCCAGTACTTTCATAATTTATTAAAATATTACATTTTTGAGCTAAAAATTTTGTTCCCATACTCACCCAAAGAGAAGTTAAGACAATAAGAATAAATATGGTCTGTAAGATTATTTCTTGTTCCTTGTTCTGCACAATTAGTCCTAAATAGGAGACCATGGTCAGGCAGACAATTCCCTTGGGAGCTATAAGACCTATGAATATCTTTTCCTTTAATTTTCCCTTAAATCCCAAAAGGGTAGCCAGGGGGCGGATAAGAAAAATTACACTTAGACTAAATATTAAAATAGGAGCAAAATTTTCCAAGATGTGTTTGAAGTCAACCAGGGAAGAGATTAAGACAAACAAAAAAGAGATGGTTAAAGTGCTAATTAAATCCTTAAAGCGGTGTACTTGCAGCAGGTAAGGACCTTTTTGTTTGGCCAGAATAAAACCGGTTAAGGCAATACACAAGGGACCTGATTGAGGCATAAAGTGTTCGGTGAGAAAAAAAAGACCTAAGATAAACCCTAAACTGGTTAAAAGGACTACATTATCTTTTTTAAAGTGTTTTAAGAGAAGTTGAAGAATAAAGTGGAGCAAGTATCCACTTCCTATTCCTAAAAAGGTACCAAGGGTAATGGGTAAGAGGTTGTAAAAATTTTGACTTAGTTGCTGATTCCCAATAAATTGCAGCGAAACGCTGGCCAGTAAAATGCCAATGATATCTATCCAAATGGATTCCCAGTGGAGAAAAAGTTCCACGTCCCTTTTTAAAGGATAGGTTTTTAAAAGAGGGTTGATAACTGTAGGACCTGTGATTAGGGTCAAAATGGCTAAGAAAGTTGCAAAGGGCCAGGACAAATGGAGCAGGAACTTGGCACTTAACCCAGAGAGAAAAAAAGTGATTAAACTGGTGAACAAAAAGTTGGGGATAAAAAAGGAAGGAGGAGAGGAAAGCCCATAGGAGACAAGGCTTAACCCCCCTTCAAACAGAATTATGGCTAAGCCTCCTTCCAGTAAAAAAGGTAGTACTTCTTTTAAGTGAAGAGGGGAGATAAGATGAAAACCTGCAGGCCCTAGCAAAAGTCCAAACCCCAGGTAAAGCAAGAGAGGAGGCTTTTTAAAAAATTCTCCCAGTAAATACCCTAAAATACCTAAAACAAGGACTAAGATTAAGCTTTCCATAAAAATCAGGTTGTTGTAAGGTTATTTATAGGTAGATATGTTTTTAAACTAAAAAAGGAGTAAGTGCAATGGGTATGGAATGTACTTTACCAGATTATAGTCAAATACCTTTAGAAGCCAAAGAAATTGTACAAAATACACAGACAATTGCTTTAGTAGGAGCAAGCCCTAAGCCTGAAAGACCCAGCTATCAAGTGATGAATTATTTACTGCAAGAAGGGTTTAAAGTGATTCCTGTCAATCCAGCTCAAAGTTATATTTTGGAACAAAAGTGTTATCCTTCTTTAGTAAATATTCCCCAGGAAATAGATATAGATACAGTGATTATATTTCGCCACCCTGATTATGTTTTAGATATAGTTAAAGAAGCTATTTTGAGAAAAGTAAAATACATCTGGCTCCAAGAAAGAATTATACAAGAAGAAGCCCTAAATTTAGCCAAATCTAAAGGAATTAAGGGAGTGATGAATTTTTGTTTTAAAAAGGTTCACTTATTATTAAAAGAAAACACCTTATAGGAAAATAAAATGGTGCCAGTGCTGGAACTTAGAAAAGTAAATTTAAGTTATGAAAAAAAAATTTTTCAGGATTTAAACCTAAAAATTTATCCAGGTGATAAAGTCGTTTTTATAGGTTCATCTGGCATAGGCAAGACTTCTCTTTTCAAGATTATTTTAGGATTTATAAATGATTACCAGGGAGAGATACTTTTTTCTGGAGAAAAAGTATCTAAACAAAATATCTGGAAGATAAGAAGCCAAATAGCTTATATAGACCAGGATGTATCCTTTCCAGAAGGAAAGGTTACAAATTTTTGGGAATATGTCTTTTCTTTAAAAGCCAATCAAAAAATAAAACCTTCACTTGAAGAAAGAGAAAATATTTTTACCTTTCTTGAGCTTCCTTTTTCAGTGTTGGAGAAAAAAAGTGAAGAAGTTTCTGGTGGGGAAAGACAGCGTTTGGCTTTGGCCATTGCTTTGCTGCTGAAGAGAAAAATTTTTTTACTGGATGAAGCCACTTCTTCTCTGGATAGAAAACTTAAAAAAAAGGTTGTGGATTATTTTTTAAATCAAAAGAGTCTGACGGTATTAAGCATATCTCATGATAGTGAATGGCTGGATACTAATAAAGCCAAGGTTTTTAATCTGGAGCAAAATAAATGGCAAATATAACAATAAGTTACTTTAATTTAGCTCATTCTTTTTTACTCTTGCTAATTCCTATAGGCTTAAGTCTTTTTTTTAAACTTTTTTTAGTTAAAGATGTTTTATACTCTGTTGTTAGAATGTCTTTGCAGTTGATTTTGATTGGATTGTTTTTAAAATACTTATTTAAATTGAATAATACCTGGATAAATATATTATGGTTAGCAGTAATGATTGTTACTGCTGTGTTTTCTGCGATAAAAAATTCTCCTTTGAAATGGAAAAAGGTGTTTTTACCAGTATTTTTTTCTTTTTTTGCTTCTGTTTTTATAGTTGTAATTTATCTTAATAGTTTTGTTCTTGATTTAGAAAAAATATTTGATGCCAGGTATTTAATTGTTTTAGGAGGAATGGTTTTAGGAAACTCGATGCGTGGAAATATTGTAGGCCTTTCTTCTGTTTATGAAAAGATAAGAGATAATCAAAAAAGATATTTTTATTTACTTAGCCTGGGAGCAAATGTAAAAGAAGCTATTTTTCCCTATGTGCAAAGTAGTGTTAAGCTTGCTTTAAAACCCACTTTGGCAGCTATGGCTACCATGGGAATAGTTTCTTTGCCTGGCATGATGACAGGAACCATTCTAGGTGGGGCCAGTCCAGAATTAGCTGTAAAATACCAGATTATGATTATGTTGGGCATTTTATCCAGTACTACTATGAGTGTGGTCTTATCTATTGTTCTTACTTTTCCCTTTTGTTTTGATAGTGGTGGATTGCTTAAAAGAGATATTTTTAAAGAGGAGTAAAGCCTTTGAAAATAGGTTTACTGGGTGGAACCTTTAATCCTGTACACATCGGGCATCTACGCTTGGCTATAGAAGCTTTAGAAGTATATTCTCTGGATAGGGTCTGGCTTGTTCCTGCCTATATCTCTCCTCATAAGAAGCAAGAGAATATTTTACCTTATCCTTACCGTTTGCAGATGTTAAATCTTGCCTTAGAAGGATTGGAAAAGATAAAAATTTCTACAGTAGAAGAAAAACTTGGAGGTATATCTTATACTGTTAAAACTCTTGACTATCTTAATAAGAATTATACTCAGGATGATTTTTACTTTATACTAGGTGATGGTGATTTTTTATCCTTACCTACCTGGTATAAGGGAAATACACTGCTTGATTATGCCAGCTTAATTGTAATTAGAAGAAATTATATAGACTTACAAGAACTTTCTCAATTTGCCTTTTCCTTTTTACAGGTAGAAAAAGAAACTGCTTGGGGTTGGAAAAAAGGTAAGAATGAGGTTTTGCTTCTAAATTCTTTAGATATAAACATTAGTTCTTCTTCTATTAGAAAAAAATTTTTAAATCATAAAGATCTTTCTTTTTTACTTCCTGCAAAAGTAGAATTTTTTTTAGAAGAAAATAGAAATTTAGTGGAAAAGTTTTGGAGAGAGAAGGAAAAATAAGAATAGTCTTATTTTAAAAAGGGGCAAAAACTTTTAGCTTCTAAAGTATATATATTTTGAGTAGGATGAGCATAGAGAATAAGAGGGGGTAAAACTTTTAGGCCAGGGTTACCGTTTTTGATGGCTTTGACCAGGACGATTTTAGGATAATGATTTAGTCTAGGATAGATAAAGAGTAGCTCTTTTACTCTAAATCTATTTACAACCAGTACTTCCATTAAATAATCCAGTTGTTCGCTTAAATAACAGAGTAATAGTTCTTTTTTATTTTTTAGCAGAAATTTTGCTCCCTGTATAAAGTCATTTAGAGTTGTTTTTTGTTCGAACTTAGCCTGGTTTTTATTTTCATAGGGTGAAAGCTTTCCTGTATTTAACAATCTGTAAGGTGGGTTTAAAAGAATCTGGTCGAAAAATTCTCCCTTTTTAAAAATGTTAATACAGTTTTTTATATCTCCAATAAAAGGGAAATAATTTTTTATCTTTGTTTTTTGTAAATTTTGGCGTAAATGGACAAGCATATGTAAATCAATGTCCATTCCCCAGACCTTAAGAGAAAGTTGAATGTTTTTTAAAATCAAGGCCAAACCTATTACCCCGCATCCACAACCTAGGTCTAAAATTTTCCAGTTGTTTTTGGGTTGAGCAAAAGAAGCCAAGAGTAAGGAGTCCAGAGCAAAGCGAAACCCCTTTTTAGGTTGGCTTAAAGACTGGGGAAAAGTACTTAAATCCATGAGTAAAAAACAAGCCCTGAAGGTATTTTAGGATAAAAATAGGTTGATTTTCTGGGCATAAGTTGATTTTGTAAACACATTTCTTGAAAAGTAGTAAGCTCTACCTTTTGTACTAAAAAACCAGCTTGATAGTGACCGGTTAATACTTCAGTTTTTACCTCTTCGGCAAAAGGGGTATATTTTATGTATTTTCCTGTTAGTAGTTTTTCTTCAGAAATGTTAAATATTTTCTTTAAAATATATTCGTCCAGGATATAAGTGCTTATGTGGTGAAAGTTATCTTTTCTTTCTTTTTTGTATTTAAATCCAAGTGTTTTATTTTTACTTAAGAATATAAAATCAAAATCATTTTTTGTATTATCTATATCTAAATTGGTTATAAAAAAATCAGAACTTGCCTTTTCTATTTTATCCAGATGGAAATTTTCTTCCCAGCTTAACAGTCTGTGGTAGGGAAGGATATTTACTCCTGGAGAAGACATGTTGCTTAAATACATAAAAACATAATCCCAGGGTCCAGGTCTA
Source organism: Desulfonauticus sp. 38_4375 (assembly GCA_001507915.1). GTDB lineage: Bacteria > Desulfobacterota > Desulfovibrionia > Desulfovibrionales > Desulfonatronovibrionaceae > Desulfonauticus. The sequence goes on from LGER01000021.1 coordinate 6,003, forward strand.
TTTTGTATTTTTTGATAATTTAAAGCTGTTTCGTAGCGGTGATGTCCATCTGCTATAAATATTTTTTTATCCTGGAAAAAGTTTATTATCTTTGAGTTAAATTTTTCAGGAATAAGCCAGGCCGAGTGTTTTAGGTTTTCAGTTTCTTTAAAGGTTAACCAGCAGGGTGAAGTGCTTATTTCTTCTGCCAGCCTGGTTAAAAACAGAGTGCTATCTGCATAGAGTCCAAAAATAGGGCTAAATTGGGAAGAGGTGCTTTGCATAAGCTTTAACCTATCTTCTTTTGCTTTGGGATAGGTTTTTTCATGGGGAAACACATATTCTTTGCCTAAAGGACTTAATTTTAAGCCTCCCAAGACTCCCCACCGCGTAAAAGATTTATTTTCAACTTCATATTCAGTTTTAAGCAAAATAAAGGATTCTTGAGAAAGTTTTCTGAGGATTTCTTTTTTTTGCCATTCTAAAATATTTTTTTGAGCTTGTTCATAACTTAAGGGCAAATCAAGGTGAGCAAAATTATAATTACTTTTTTTAAATAGTATTTCTCTATACTTGTTATCGTACACATCATAGGGAGGAGTACATATATTTTGAGGGTTTATGTCTTTTCCCCAGTTGTAAGTGGTAAACAAAAGTGGTTTAAACCTTGGCATTTCTACTCCTTTTTTATTTTTTTCATAATTCCTTTTATAATTAATATAGAAGATTTGCTTTGTAAAAAATAGCTGCTTAAAATATAAAAAAGAGTTAAAATGATTATAGTTAGCAGTAATCCTAAAATATTCAATTTTAGTTTAAAGGCTATTAAGTAAATAATGGCACTTAAGCTTAAACAAATTGTAATCTCTTTTTTATCCCAATTTATTTTGATTTTTTTCTTTAAAAAATAAATTAACAAGATAATATTTAACCAGGAAGAAAAAGATACTGCCAGAGCTAAGCCTGCGTGTTTAAGTGGCTTCATCAATAAAAATCCCAAGGTGAGATTGGTAAATAAACTTAGTATGGAGATAAACACAGGCCTTTTGGTATCTTCAAAGGCATAAAAACTGGACACCAGGGTTTTGGTTAAGGAAAAGGCTGGCAAACCCAGGGAGTAAGCAATAAGGGCATGGGCTGTGAGCTCTACATCGGCTTGGGTGAAAGAACCATGGCCAAAAAGGGTTTGGATAATGGGAGTGGATAGAGCCATAAGCCCTGCTGCAGCAGGTAAAGAAATAAATAGGTTTAGGTTAATGGCAGTGCTTAAGTTGTGCTCCAATTCTTTAATCTTTTTTTGAGCTAAAAGGGAACTAAAGGTAGGGAGAGCTACTGTTCCAATGGCAATGCCAAATACTCCCAGGGGAAACTGGACCAATCTATCAGCATAGTAGAGATAAGAAATAGAACCTACAGGTAAAAAAGAAGCCAACAAAGTGATAAGAAGAATGTTTATTTGATATACTGCAGAGCCTAAAATAGTGGGTAAGGTTAGTAGAAAATTTTTTTTTAGTTCTTGAGAAAAGAGTTTTATTTTTCCTTTAAAAGAAAAACCTGTTTTTTTCAGAGCTGGAAATTGACTTAGTGCTTGCAAGATACCTGCTGCTAAAACTCCTATTGCCAGGGTTTTGCTTATATTTAGCTTAAAATAATGACCAAATAGGGCAAAGGAAATTAAAGTTAAATTTAAGATACAAGGAGCTAGAGCCGGGAATAAAAAGTGATCCAGGGAATTTAAAATACCCATATAAAGAGCTACCGATGAAATAAAGATAATGTAAGGTAAGCAGATTTGGGTTAGAGTTACAGTTAATTCAAATAATTGAGGCTTGTCTTTAAAGCCTGGTGCAATAAGAGAAATAAGACTATTAGCTTCTATTATTCCTAAGAAAACAATTAGGGAAAGGAGAAATATTATCCATATCTGTAGAGATCTAGCTACAACAAAGGCCTTTTGAAGACTTTCTTCTTTTGTTTTAGCAAATACAGGAATAAAAGCCATGCTAAGAGAGCCTTCGGCAAATAATCTTCTTAAAAGATTGGGTAAGCGAAAGGCTACAAAAAAGGCATCAGCCTGCGGACCAGCGCCTAAGGTGATGGCTAAGGTCAGGTCTCGCACAAAGCCTAAAATACGACTTAGAAAGGTGGCTGAGGCTACAATAAAGGTATTTTTAGCTAGTTTTAATAAATTGTTGGAAGCAGTAGTACTCACCAAAATTTTTCCAGTGGTTTTAGAGATGAAAAGCCCAAAAGCAAAAGTATCTCTAAGGGATTATTCTATAGAATTCAAGTTTGAAATTAGGGGCTATTTTGGGGAGGACTTAGTTTTTCTTGCAAGCTTTTCTCAAGCATTTTTTGCGTAAAAAAATCTCTAAAGATTAAGGGCTTATCTGGAGCATGAGCAGTGAAAATAGCCACAAGGGGTATACTTTTACTGTTAAGGGAATTTAAAAACTCTTCTCCTGCTGGGTTTTCCTGGCTTAAATCCACTTTTATCAATAATAAATGGTAGTTAGTTTTTATTCTGGATAAAAAAGTTTCAGTTAAAACTGTCTTTTCTAAAAATTTACAAGTAGGGCACCAATTGGCTGTAAAATCTACTAGGATATTTTTTTTACCTAATTGGCTCAAAAAATAGTTTGGTTCATAATTTATCCATATTTGGGGTTTGTCAGGTCTTAAATTGGTCCAAAAAAGAGCAAGGATAATTGAAAGTAAAATAAGAATATTAAAAAGTAGTTTTGGCCAGGACGTAGGTAAGTCAAGTTCCTTTTTGAGCCAGAATAAAAAGAATACAATACTTAAGGAAATTAAAATTTTTAGATAGAGGTCTTCTGGAAGTAAACTTAAAAGATAAATGCAGGTCCCTAAAAGTAAAAAAGCTACTATTTTTTCCAGGATAAGATTGGCTTTAGAGGTTTTGGGAAAAAACTGGATAGTTTTGGGGAAAAGGGCCACGAGAAAGTAAGGCAGGCTTAAACCCAGTCCTATACTTATAAACACCAGTAAAATTACGGTGGGAGAGTTTAGTAGACTCCAGGCAAGCACTCCGCCTAAAAAAGGTCCGCTACAGGGCGTAGCTAAAAGAGTAATCAATAGCCCTGTTAGAAAGGAGTCAAGATAAGGGTGTTTGACATTGGCCTTTAGGTTTAAAATAGGCAAGGTAAAGAAGCCAAAAAGAGAAAGGGCCAGGAGAAAAAGGAGAAAAAGGGTAGCCAGGATAAATAGAGAATTTTGAAATATAGCCCCCCAGTTTAGTTTGGTATAAGCCAAAAAAATTCCCAGGGCAGAAAAGTAAATCAATACTCCCAGGATAAAGAAGATATTATGTAATCTAAATTCCTTACTTTTTTCTTTTTGTTCTTCTTTGGATAGATTTTGAAAAGACCTTAATTTTAAACCCAGTACAGGTAAGACGCAGGGCATAAAATTGAGTAAAAAACCTGCGATTAATCCTAAAAGCATGGCCTTACCTAAACTGCTTACTTCCAGTCCAGGCAGAGCAGATTCAGCTTTAAAGTCTGGAGGTAACACTTGAGATTGTTCCCACAGGCTTTTCCAGGCAGGAGCAAGTTTACTGTTTGGATTTTGTAATAAGAAATTAAATTGAGCGTTTACAGGATAACAACTTGTAGGGGAACAGAGTAACATTCTTATTTTGATTTTCAGATTAGAATTAGAATTAGTTGAGTATGAAGTAGGTAATTTAATAAAAAAAGGAGTTTTTTTAGTATAAGCTTGTACTGTGGTAGCAGGATTAAAATAGTCCTTTTTGGCCTGGGTGGGGGGATAAAAGACTGGAAGTGGTTTATTTCCTAGCCAGGCTGTAATTGTGGTGGGCTGACCTATATTCCTTTTTTGCGGTCCGTAAAAATACCAATCTTTATGAGGAGTTATCCAGAGGATAAAAAGTTTATCTTTCTCTATTTGGACAAACCTGGCTTCCAGGTCATAGGGAGGAGCTTGAAGGGCCCGGGCAGTGTTTATTAGAGAAAAGCTTGTTACAGCCAATAAAATTAAAAAAAGTTTAATTTTTTCATTGACAAGGCTTAGCATAGACTATAAATACTCCTTCTCACGGGTTGGGCTACTAGCTCAATTGGTAGAGCAGCGGACTCTTAATCCGTTGGTTCAAGGTTCGAGTCCTTGGTAGCCCACCAATCCAAGACTTTAAGCCACCTGGAATGTTTCAGGTGGCTTTTTTTATTTCTCTTTAACCTGTTTAATCCCACCATCATTCCCAGAGCTCAATATTAACCTAAACTAACCTACAACTAACAAATGCGCAACTCTTAAAGTTTTTTAATATCTTATGATAAATAAATTAAACTCGCTCCCTGGAAAAGGGCAAGGTAAAGACTTCGGGTATTTTTAACAGGATTAACTTTATTTCAATGCTCTTTTCCTATAGGATTTACTTGACTTTAGGGATTTAGTGCTCATTTATTTATTCTTTGGGAGGAAGAGAGATGTTTAGCTATGAACTGGCGGATAGAAAGCTGTCTTTAGTTCAAGGTGATATAACTAAGGCTTTGGTAGAGGCAATTGTAAATGCTGCCAATTCAGGCCTGCGAGGAGGCGGCGGAGTGGATGGCGCAATCCACCGAGCAGCTGGCCCTAAACTTTTGCAAGCTGGACAGGAAATAGTTCGCCAGCAGGGTCCTTTGCCTCCAGGTGAAGCTGTAATTACTCCAGGTTTTGAACTTAAGGCCAAATATGTCATTCACACGGTGGGGCCTATTTGGCGGGGAGGAGGGTTTCAGGAAAAGGAGTTATTGGATAAAAGTTATAAGTCCTGCCTGCTTTTGGCTCAAAAGAATAAAATAAAAAGCATTGCCTTTCCAGCCATTAGTTGTGGAGCCTATGGTTTTCCTCTGGAATTAGCAGCACCAATTGCTTTAAAACGCTTAATCTGGGGAATAAAAGAGGGGTTGGTCCAGGAAATTTATTTTTATCTCTATGCCCAAGAGACTTATACCTTTTTTGTGCAGGAATTTCAGAAATTGTTGGAAAAGGAGAATTAGATGGAGTTAAAGGGTACTACTATTTTGGCTGTAAAGAGAAATGGCCAGGTGGCCATGGGTGGAGATGGTCAAGTGACCATGGGGCAAGCAGTGGTTTTAAAGCACAAGGCCAGAAAAGTAAGAAGACTTTATCAAGATAAGGTTTTGGCTGGGTTTGCTGGAGCTACTGCTGATGCCTTTACTCTTTTTGAAAAATTTGAAGGAAAACTGGAAGAATTTAATGGCAATATTCTAAGGGCCAGTGTGGAATTAGCCAAAGAATGGCGGATGGATAAGTATTTAAGAAGACTGGAAGCTATGCTAATAGTAGCAGATAGAGAGCATATTTTGGTCTTAAGTGGAACAGGAGATGTGATTGAGCCTGATGATGGAGTGGTGGCTATTGGCTCTGGAGGTCCTTATGCCTTGGCTGCTGCGAGGGCTTTACTAAAAAATAGTGAGCTTGAGGCCAAGAAAATTGTCCAGGTGGCCATGGAAATAGCTGCTGATATTTGCGTTTATACCAACAACAATCTAGTTTTGGAAGTGTTAGAGGAGGAATAATTTGATGGAAAGTGTGCTTACTCCCAGAGAGATTGTTTCTGAATTGGATAAGTTTATTATTGGTCAAAAAGAAGCCAAAAAGATGGTAGCTATTGCCTTGCGTAATAGGTGGCGTAGAAGAAAATTGCCACCAGAGTTAAGGGATGAAATAGCGCCTAAAAATATTCTCATGATAGGCCCTACAGGGGTAGGTAAAACCGAGATTGCCAGAAGACTGGCCAAATTGGCTGGTGCACCTTTTTATAAGGTTGAGGCCACCAAGTTTACAGAAGTGGGATATGTGGGCAGAGATGTGGAATCCATGGTCAGGGACTTGATGGAAATAGGTGTAAATCTGGTCAAAGAAGAAGAAAGCAAGAGAGTAAGGGTAAAGGCAGAAAGCAATGCTGAAGAGAGGCTTTTGGACATCTTACTTCCTGCTTCCAAAGGAGAGGAAAATTTAGAAACCAGAGAAAAGTTGCGTGAGCTTTGGAGACAGGGAAAACTGGATGATAGAATGGTGGAAGTGGAAGTAAAGGTGTCTTCTGGTCCGCGTATAGAAGTGATGACCATCCCTGGTATGGAAGATATGGAAATGCAATTCAGGGACATGTTTAGCAAGGTTTTTCCCAAGAGAAAAAAGACCAAGAAGATGAAGGTAAAAGACGCCTTTGAGATGCTGGTGCAAGAAGAAAGCGAGCGTTTGGTGGACATGGACAGGGTAGTGGAACTAGCCAAAGAAAGGGTGGAACAAGGCGGAATTATTTTTATTGATGAGATAGACAAAATTTGTGGAAGTTCTTCTGGAAGCAGGGCTGAAGTCTCTAGAGAAGGAGTCCAAAGGGACCTTTTACCTGTGGTAGAAGGTTGTGTGGTCAATACCAAATATGGAATGATTAAAACGGACCACATTTTATTTATTGCAGCTGGAGCTTTTCACCTTTCTAAACCCTCTGACCTGGTTCCAGAATTGCAGGGGCGTTTTCCTTTACGCGTGGAGCTTCGCTCTTTAACCAAAGAAGATTTTTATCGTATCCTGACCGAGCCCCAGAACGCCCTGACCAAACAATATGAAGCCCTTTTAAAGACAGAAGGCATAGAACTGGAATTTACAGAAGATGCTTTAAAAGAAATTGCCAGCTTTGCGCAAAAGATAAATGAAGAAACAGAAAATATTGGGGCAAGACGACTTTACACTATTATGGAAAAGATTTTAACTGACTTATCCTTTGAAGCTCCGGAAAGAAAGGGCGAAAAGGTGGTTATTGATGCTGGTTATGTTCAAGAAAAATTAGCAGATGTAAAAGCCAATAGAGATTTGTCCAGGTATATACTTTAAGTAAGAAATAAAAATGGGCCGTATTTTTACGGCCCATTTGCTAAGGAAAAGAATTTATAAAAAGTAGATGGTAATCGGGATTAATCCAGCTGCTTTAAGAGAGTTTCTTTAATTTCTTCTATTGTTCCTTCACCATTTAATTCAATGTACTTAAACCCAGCTTTGGGAGCTAATTCTTTGAAGTAGTAAGCAGCAGCCAAAGTGCCAGTTTCAGCATCGTAATAGATATCATGTCTTTTGTTGATAGCAGCTTCGTCCTGGTCGTCAGAGCGAGTTTTTAGCTCTCCACCACATACACGGCATTTGCCATCCACAGGCTTAATAGCATCAATATAGATATTGTTGGGATGGTTGGGATCGTTTACGCAGAGACGTCTGCCCATGATTCTGTTTTTAGCCACTTCTCTGGGTAAAAGGATTTCAATTACATAATCCAGTTTCATCCCGGCTTCTTGCAAGGCTTCCCATAATTTTTTGGCCTGATTGATATTGCGAGGAAAACCATCCAACAGCCAGCCATCCTTGCCTTTTTCCTGCAAGGTCTCCAAAACCATGGGAATAGTAATGTCATCAGGTACCAATTCTCCCCGGTCAATGTACTCTTTGGCTTTTTTGCCCAGGTCAGTACCTTGAGAGATGTGCTCTCTAAAAATAGCTCCAGATTCTATATGGGCTAAGTTGTATTTCTTTTTTACCAAAGAGCCCTGAGTACCTTTACCACTACCATTGGGTCCAAAAATTAAGATATTCAATTTTAACTCCTCCTTTTTAGGAATTTTTTCACAATCCCTAAACCTTTTGCCAGCTCTTGTCAATTCAAGTTTGGACCAGATTTTGAAGAGGAAAAAAATATTTCCTTAAAGTTAGTAGCAAGTATTTATGTGAAAATTATAACTTTTATCTGTTTTGGGGAGTTAATTTCTATTTTACACTAAATTCTATTTCTGCACTGGCAGATTGATTTTTGAGTTGATCGTAGAGGATGGCTTTAAATTTATATTTTCCTGGGGGCAACCCTTCAACATTCATACTGTTTTGAAAAAAGATATCAAAGAGGGGTGATTTACTTATTAAGTGAATATTTAGAGCATCTTTTTTATTAAATATAACATTTCCACTTTCATCTAAAACCTGCATATCTTCTGTAAGCCAGGTTTCATATTGTCCATCATTTTCTTTGGTAAAAAAGTTTTTAGGTTCCATGTAAATAAGAAACTCTCCACTTCCTTGTAATTCAATTTTGTCTATAGGTGTGTAAGAGCCATAGTGAAAAATCCTGGAGCAAGGTATAAATTTCCTAATGCCCAAAGGAGCCTCATTTTGCAGAGAAATAATTTCTCTTTTTAAATTTTCTATTTCTTGATCATAGTCTCTGGCCTGGGAAGGTAGAGAGAAGCTAAGTAAAATTAAGCATAAAAATAAAATTTTTTTTAACATAACTTCCTCCTTGTTTTTAGCTTTTTAGTTGGAGTAAAATAATAGGTTCGAAGAAATATAGCAAGGGTTTTTCGGTTAAAGGGGAAAAGTTAACCAGCTTATAAGGTTGATATGGATTGGTTTTATTCCCTTAAAAAAGAGGGGAAGAAATTCTTGGCAAGGTGGGTAGGATGGGTTAAGAAAAAATGCTTGGAAGAAAATAAGGATAAAAATTGAAAAGGAAGGGTTTTTAAAATGGAAAATAATTTTCCCCATAAGCTGAAAACCAAGTTTATTTTTATTACAGGCGGAGTTTTATCCTCTCTGGGTAAGGGATTGGCAGCTGCTTCTCTGGGTGCTTTACTAAAGGCCAGAGGGCTTAAAGTAACCATTCAAAAGCTGGATCCTTATATCAATGTAGATCCGGGCACCATGAATCCCTTTCAGCATGGAGAGGTTTTTGTGACTGAAGATGGAGCAGAGACTGATTTGGATTTGGGGCACTATGAGCGCTATTTAGATCAACACTTCAGTCAATTAAATAACTTTACTTCAGGCCGGATATATCATTCAGTTATTACCAAAGAAAGAAGAGGCGATTATTTAGGGGGAACAGTACAGGTCATTCCCCATATTACAGATGAAATAAAGCGAGCCATTTTAAGTGTAGCTCAAAAGGATGAAGATGTAGCAATTATTGAAATTGGGGGGACAGTTGGAGATATAGAAGGATTACCTTTTTTAGAGGCCATAAGACAGTTGCGCTCTGATTTAGGTAAAGACAATGTACTTTATATTCATTTGACCTTGGTACCCATTATTCGCGTTTCTGGAGAACTAAAAACCAAACCCACTCAACATAGTGTAAAGGAACTTCGAAGTATTGGTATTCAGCCAGATATTATTTTGTGTAGGTCTGAGGTGGACTTATCCGAAGATATAAAAGCAAAGATAGCTCTTTTTTGTAATGTGGATAGAGATGCGGTTTTTACTGCTAAGGATGTAGAAAATATTTATGAAGTTCCCTTGGCTCTTTATGAAGAAGGTATTGATCAAAAAGTAGCTATTTTGCTTAGATTGCCAGCTAGAAATCCCAATTTAGACAAATGGGAAGAGCTTGTATATAAGTTAAAAAATCCTAAGGGCAAAGTAACCATTGCTATTGTAGGTAAATATGTAGATTTAAAAGAGTCATATAAAAGTTTACACGAGGCCTTAGTCCATGGTGGAGTTGCTAATGAGGTAAAAGTAGAATTAAAATATATAAATTCTGAAGAGCTTACTCCTAAAAACTGCGAAGAAAGGTTGCAGGGCGTGGATGGTATTTTGGTTCCTGGTGGATTTGGCTCTAGAGGAGTAGAAGGCAAGATTTTGGCTATTTCTTATGCCAGAAAAAATAAGATACCCTTTTTTGGAATTTGTTTGGGGATGCAGTGTGCAGTGATTGAATATGCTCGCAATGTATTGAAGTTAGAAATGGCCAATTCTGAAGAATTTGACCCCACTACTCCTCATCCAGTCATTTATTTGATGAGGGAATGGTTTGATTATCGGACTCAAAAAGTACAGAAGCGAGATAAAGATAGTGAAAAGGGCGGCACCATGCGTTTGGGTGCTTATCCCTGCGTGTTAAAAAAAGGGACCAAAGCACACCAGGCTTATGCTCAAGAGGAAATTATGGAAAGGCATAGGCATCGCTATGAGTTTAATAAAAAATATGCAGAAGACTTTGAAAAGCAAGGTTTACTTATTAGCGGCACCTCTCCAGATGGAGAGTTGGTGGAAATTGTGGAATTAAAGGATCATCCCTGGTTTGTGGGATGTCAATTCCATCCAGAATTTAAGTCCAATCCCATGCGTCCCCATCCCTTGTTTAGGGATTTTATTGCCAGTGCCAAGAAATATAACCAAGGGGCTAAATAAAGGTATGTCTGACTTGTTTACCTCTTCAAAGGAAAAGATTTTTTTTATTGCTGGGCCTTGTGTGCTGGAAAGCCTGGAACTGGCGTTAAAAGTGGGAGTGGAACTGGCCCGGATTAGAGAAAAACTGGGTGTTACAATTGTTTTTAAGAGTTCCTTTGATAAGGCAAATCGCACTTCTCTAGACAGTTTTAGAGGCCCTGGGCTGGAAACAGGCCTTAAGTGGTTGGAAAAAATAAAAAAAGAAACAGGTCTTCCCCTTTTAACTGACTACCATACTCCAGAGCAGGCTGAGGTGGTGGCTGAGGTGGTAGATGTTTTACAGGTGCCTGCCTTTCTTTGCCGACAGACAGATTTACTTTTGGCTGGAGCCAGGACTGGCAAAGTTCTAAATATTAAAAAGGGGCAGTTTTTAGCTCCCTGGGATATGCAAAGTGTGGTTCAAAAGGTAGAAGGCTTTAATCAAAAGCTTTGGCTTACCGAGCGGGGTACTTCTTTTGGCTACAATAACTTAGTGGTGGATATGAGGAGTATTCCTATTTTAAGCAGCTTAGGTTATCCAGTGGTTTTTGATGCCACGCATTCTGTTCAGCTTCCTGGTGGACAGGGTCGTTGTTCTGGCGGTCAAAGGGAATTTGTGCCCTATTTGGCCAAATCAGCAGTAGTTTGTGGTGCTTCTGGCGTATTTATGGAAGTACATCCAGAACCAGAAAAGGCCCTTTGCGATGGGCCCAATTCCTGGCCTTTGGAAAAGGTTTTTCCTTTACTTAAGCAATTGTTGGAGTTTTGGAGACTAAACTGTGAATACCAAGAAAGCCATTGAGCTGGCTAAAAATATAAAAATGCTGGTCTTGGATGTGGATGGGGTTTTAACTGATGGAGGCCTTTATTATGACCTCCAGGGGCAGGTGATGAAACGCTTTAATGTCCAGGATGGCCTGGGGATTAAACTGGCCCAACAAGCAGGATTAAAGATTGCAGTGATTTCAGGGCTTAAATCCAAGGCGGTGGAAAAGAGACTGGATGAGTTGGGGATTTTTGATTATTTTACAGGTTATACTCAAAAAATTCCTAAACTTTTGGAACTGGTTGAAAAAAATGGCCTAACCCTGTCAGAAGTGGCTTATCTCGGGGATGATTGGGTAGATGCTGCTCCTATGTTAAAAGTTGGTTTACCTATGGCTGTAGTCAATGCGGTTCCAGAAATAAAAGAAATTGCCCTCTGGATTAGCTCCAGGCCAGGAGGGCAGGGAGCAGTGCGAGAGGCTGTTAGTTTTCTCTTAAAAGCTCAAAATAAACTGGAGAAACTCTGGCAAGAGTGGGTTGAGTAAGTTTGTTAAAAAAAGTATTTCCGTTGTTTTTAATTTTATTTTTGGTACTGGGGCTTGGATACTGGATGCAAAAAAAGGAGTCCACCTATTCTCCAAGTCTTCAAAATATAAAAGGTAAGATGGAACTAGAAGATATAGAATATCTGGACGGAGAGGATGGAAAAATAAACTGGAAGTTAAAGGCTAAACTGGCTACTCAAATAGGTGAGGATATAATTTTACAAAATGTACAATTTGTTTACTTAGATAAACAGGAAATAAAAATATTATCTCCTGAAGGAAAAATAAACAACAAAACATCTGTAATTACCTTATATCCAAAGGTGAAGATAAGCAGAGGAGATATGCTTGTCTTTTGTGATAAGTTAATATTTGATAAAGAAAAAGATAGGGTTGATTTTCTGGAGGGTTTTAAACTTACAAAGGGAAAATACTTGGCTATAGATGGAGAAAGGGCGTATTTGAATTTAAAGGATAACTCCTTTCATGTACTTGGAAAAGTGAGGTCTTTATGGTTTCCGTAATTAGAGTATGTGTCCTGTTGAGTTTGGTTTTATTTAATTTTTCTCCTGCTTGGTCTAGCGAAAAACAGCCTTTGAAGATTAATTCCAACAAACTTAGTTATTTGCAGGAAAATAAACTCATAGTCTTTGAAGGGGAAGTAAAGGCAGATAATGGAGAAATGGAACTTGAGGCCAATAGGTTAGAAGTTTATTTAAAGGATGCTCCTCAAAATGAGGATTTATCTCCAGAAGAACAAAAAATAGAAAAGATTATTGCTATAGGAGATGTGCTAATCACCAAAGAGGGGCGTAAGGCCAAGTGTGGGCGAGCTATTTATTATCCTGCGGAAGATAAGGTGAGGTTAGAGGATAACCCAAGCATTTGGCAGGATAAAAATGTTATTAAGGGAGAGACTATTTTATTTTTCTTAAAGAATAATGCAGTGCAAGTGCTGGGAAATTCCAAGAAAAGAGTGGAAGCTGTTTTTTATCCTAAAAAAGAGGCCAAAATAGGTGAGTAATTTAAAGGGAATAAATTTACGGAAACGTTATGGTCAAAGAGAGGTAGTTCGGGGGATTTCACTTGCAGTACACCAGAGGGAAGTTGTTGGTTTACTTGGTCCCAATGGAGCTGGAAAAACAACCACTTTTTATATGCTGGTAGGTATTATTGAGCCTACTGATGGACAGGTTTTTCTGGATGATAGAGAGATAACTCCCTATTCTTTATCCACAAGGGCCAGGTTAGGTCTTAGCTATCTCCCCCAAGAAAGTTCTATTTTTAAAAAATTAACGGTTTTAGAAAATTTACTCTTAATTTTAGAATATACAGATATTCCTAAGAAAAAGCAAAAACAACGAGCAGAAGAACTACTAGCAGAGCTTGGGATTTTAAAACTAGCTAAACAAAAGGCTGCTTTTCTTTCTGGAGGCGAGAGGCGGCGCCTGGAGATTGCCAGGTCTTTAATTTTAAATCCCAAATTTATCCTTTTAGATGAGCCCTTTGCGGGCATTGACCCCATTGCCATTGACGACATTCAAAAGATAATTCTTACCTTAAAAGAAAAAAATATTGGCGTGCTTATTTCTGATCATAATGTGCGCGAGACTTTGCGTATCTGTGACCGAGCCTATCTGGTTTATGATGGCCAGATTTTTTTGGAAGGCACTCCAGAAGAAATAAGTGCCAATGAAAAGGCAAAAGAGATATACTTGGGAAAAACTTTTTGTCTTTAGCTATTTACAGAGGGATTAAAGGTAGTTATATTAAATTTAAACTGGAAAAAATAAACTCAATATGGCCTTACAATTAAAACAGCAACTCAAACTAAGCCAACAACTAGTGATGACTCCCCAGTTGCAACAGGCAATAAAGCTGTTGCAACTCTCGCGCATTGAACTGGTGGAACTGGTACAACAAGAACTTCTGGAAAATCCTTTACTGGAAGAGGGCGAAGGAGAAGTTTCTTCTTTAGAAGAAGAGGTTAAAAAGCCTGAAGATAGTTTTAAAGAAATAGATGTGGAAGAAAAAAATCTAGCTTCCACTGCAGAATGGGAAAATTATCTGGGCAATTTTTCAAGTGTTTCCAAAGACAGTAAAGAGTTTGAATTGCCAGAGGAAATGGTTTCCTGGGAAGCCCGTTATGCTCCTAAACCCAGTTTGGAAGGGCACCTCCTCTGGCAACTTCAACTTTCCAATTTTTCTCCCAAGGAAATAGAGATAGGAAAGGAAATTATAGGTAATCTGGATAGTAAGGGATATTTTACTTCCTCTATAGAAAATATTGCTGAGAAATTATCAGTAAATCCTGAGATGGTGGAAGAAGTTTTAACAAGGATTCAATTTTTTGACCCTGTTGGAGTGGGTTCTAGAAATCTAAAAGAATGCCTTAAGGTACAGCTAAAATATTTTGGTTATAAAGATGATGTTTTATTTACTTTAGTAGACGAGCATTTAGAGAATATTGAGAATAGAAAAATAGATGTTGTTCTAAAAAAATTGAATATAGGAAAAGAAGATTTACTCTCTTACATAGAGATTTTAAAGTCTTTAGACCCCTATCCTGGCTCTCAATATGCAACTGAAGATATTGTTTATATAAGTCCAGATGTATATGTATTTAAATATGATGATGAATTTGTCATTCTCTTAAATGATGATGGAATTCCCAATCTGCGTTTAAACCCTCTTTTTGAAGAAATAGAAATTAAGCGTGGTCGTAAAAAAAAGGATTTTACCGAGGAAACAGAGTATTTACAGGAAAAAATGCGTTCTGCTATTTGGCTAATTAAAAGTCTACAGCAAAGGCAGCGCACTTTATACAAAGTGGTTGAGAGTATTGTCTATTTTCAAAGAGATTTTTTTGAAAAAGGAGTTGGTTATTTAAAACCTTTGACTTTGAAGGATGTTGCTGAGTATATTGGAATGCACGAGTCAACTGTAAGTAGGGTAACCAGTAACAAGTATGTATCTACTCCTTTTGGACTATTTGAGTTAAAGTTCTTTTTCAATAGCGGGCTTAGTACAGATAGTGGAGAAAATGTAGGAGCAGAAAGTATTCGAGCCAAGATTAAGGAAATTATAGATAAAGAGGATAAAAAGAAGCCCTTAAGTGATGAAGAAATTGCCAAGATTTTATATGAAGAGATGGGAGTAAATATTGCCAGACGTACTGTAGCTAAATATAGAGCAGCTTTAAATATTCCTTCTTCTTCTAGAAGGAAGTGTATTTTTTAACCTTAACCGAGGGAGGTTTCTATGCAGATTAAGTTTAATTTTAAGAATTTTGAGCCTTCTGATCACTTAAGAGAATATGCGCATAGTCGTTTTGAAAAATTGTCTAAATATCTTACTGGTAAAGACAATCCTGAATTACAGGTTAATTTTGAAGTAGAAAAATACAGGCATATCATAGAAGCCATTTTAACTGCAAAAAACCTTCATCTTTCTGCTACTGAAGAAAGTGAGGATATGTATGCTAGTGTGGATATGGTGTTAGATAAATTGGAAGCCCAGGTTAAAAAGATTAGAGAAAAGGCTAAAGATAGATATAAAAATAAGAAATCTGTGCGTATGGATGTCATTAAACTTTCTCAAGAAGAAGGGAAAAGTCCTGTTCCGGTAATTGAAAAGACAGATCATTTTGAACCCAAGCCCATGAGTGTAGAAGAGGCTGCTTTGCAGCTAGATACCTTAAACTATGAGTTTTTGGTATTTTTAAACGCGGAAAATGAGCGGGTAAATGTAATCTACAAGCGTAAAGATGGCAATTTTGGGTTGATTGATCCAGGGATCTAGTTATGCGTTTAGAACATTATTTAAAACCAGAATTAATAATTACCGAACTTTCAGCCAGAACCAAGCCAGAGGTTCTGGCTGAAATTGTAGATAAATTACTCGAGGTCTATCCAGATTTAAATGGGGCAGAAATTCTTAACCTCTTGCTGGAAAGGGAACGCCTGGGCACTACAGGAATTGGGAGTGGTATTGCTATTCCTCATGGTAAGATGGAAGGTTTAAAGGAAGTCTTGCTGGTAGTAGCTAGGAGTACAAAAGGGGTTGATTTTGACTCTCTGGACCACAATCCCGTGCAGATTATCTTTTTACTTTTAGCCCCAGAAGAAAATTTAGGAGAGCATTTAAAAATTCTGGCTCATATCTCCAGAGTTTTGCGGGATCAAGAATTTAGAGAAAGTTTTTTGGCTGCTAAGAGCAAAGAGGATATTTATTCCTTGCTCAAAGGTGTTTAAAAGTGAATATTAACTTTCCTCTTATTTTAGTGGGTGGCCTTTCTGGAGCGGGCAAGAGTACTGCTCTTAGAGTTTTTGAGGATTTGGGTTTTTTTTGTATAGATGGTTTGCCTTTTAGTTTGGTTTCTTCTTTGTTGGAACTTTTTGCCCAAGATAAGCTGAAGCGTTATAGAGGAGTTGCTCTGGGACTGGATTTGAGGCAGCTTGATTTTGGGGTGAGTTGGGATGGCTTGGTCAGGGAGTTAAAGGAAAAAAATATAGTTTTTGAACTAATTTTTTTAGAAGCTCAAAAAGAGATTATTGTTAAAAGATACTCTACCACCAGAAGACCTCACCCTTTAACTGGAAGCTGTCTGGGGTTGGAAGAAGCCATTACCAAGGAGCAAGAGCTTTTCACTCCTTTGCGAGATATGGCTCATCTGGTTATTGACACTTCTTTTTTTTCCATTCACGATCTTAGAAGGGTATTGCAGGAAAAGTGGTCTTGGGATACTGCTACCTGGGCTATAAGGGTGCATCTTATTTCCTTTGGGTTCAAATACGGAGTCCCTTTGGAAGCAGATATGGTTTTGGATTTACGTTTTTTGCCCAATCCTTATTTTCAGGAAGATCTTAGGCCTCTTTCTGGCTTGGATGAGGAAGTGCAGAATTTTATCTACCAGCGAGAGGAAGGCTTGAGTTTTAAAAAAAGATTAGAAGAATTTTTGGATTTTTTACTTCCTTTATATGTAAAAGAAGGTCGATATCGTTTGACTATTGGTTTTGGTTGTACTGGAGGAAGGCATCGCTCTGTGGCTACCACAGAATTAATAGCTGATTTTTTGCGTAAAAAAAAATATTTTGTTTCTGTGGAACATAGACATTTAGAATTGGGGTAAAGATGATAGGTTTGCTTGTTGTAACGCATGGAAAGTTTGGGGAAGAACTGATTAAGGCCGCTCAAATGATTCTGGGAGACTTTTCAGGGTGCAAGTGGGTGTGCGTGGACAACCAGAAAAGTATGGATAAAATTTTAGAAGAAATAGAGCAAAAGGCCACAGAAGTAAATGAGGGCAAGGGGGTCTTAATCTTAACAGATATGTTTGGCGGCACGCCGACCAATTTGAGTTTATCCCTTTTGGGTAAAAGAGAAGACATAGAAGTGGTAACTGGAGTTAATCTACCTATGCTTATTAAGGCAGTAAATGAGAGAGAAAAGGAGTTAAGAGAACTGGCCTTGACTTTAAAAAGTACAGCCAAGCAGAGCATTAAGGTAGCAGGAGAAATTTTAAAAAAGCCTTTAAATGGTTGATATGTGGGTTAGAATTGACAATAGACTTGTGCATGGGCAAGTAATTGAAACCTGGATTCCTTATATCAAAGCTAAATTTATTTTAGTGGTCAATGACAGCTTGGCCAACGATATTCTACAGCAGGAAATAATTAAGCTAGCAGTTCCTAGCAATATTGAGATTAAATTTGTCTCTCTGGCTCAAGTGCAAATGGGCCTGAAAGGGCAAAAAAAGGAAACATTGGTGCTATTTGCCAATTGTCAGGATGCAAGAGTAGCTTTTGAACAGGGCTTTAAATTTGAAGTATTAAATGTAGGCAATTTGCACTATTCTCCAGGAAAGGAGCAATTTTGCGACCATATTGCCTTGAGTAAAGAGGATATTTTTTGTTTAAAATATCTGTTAAAAAAAGGAGTAAATTTAGATTTTCGTTGTGTACCCCATAAACCAGTACAGATAGAATTATGAACTACCTAGAACATCCTTATCTCTTTTTTCTTTTAGTCAGTTTTTTTTTGCTCTTTTTTCCTGCTTTCGTTTTAAAATCAATATAGGTTTTTTAGAACGTCCTTTAGTAGTTGCTTTTTTGTGGTCACTTTTTAGTGGCCAAAAGGATATCTCTCTTAATTTAGGTATATTTTTTGAACTTCTCTGGCTGGATTTATTTCCTGCTGGCACCTTTATTCCACCTCAAAGTGTTTATGCTGTATTACTTACTTTAAGTATAAGTTATATTTTTGCTTTAAAAAATATTTCTCAGCTTTGGGCTTTAATTATAATAACCAATTTATTCAGCTATATATGTGTTTTTATTGAAAGGCAAAGTAGATTGCAGGATAATTTAAGTTATAACAAACTTTTAAAAAGGATTAAATCTAAAGATGATTTAAAATTGAGCTCTATAATTAGAATGTCTATTTTTAGAAGTATAGTTTATAATTTTATATTTTTTTATTTATCCTTGATAGTTATCTTTAATTTTTACAAAACTATTCTACCTTTTATTCCTGAAATTAAATTTATAAATTGGAATGTACTTTGGATTGTAGCTGCTATTGGTAGTATTCTTAGTTTGCGAATTCAAAAATCCTATGTTTTATTTTTTCTTGGATTTACATTGTTGGGAATTGTCTATTTAGGTGCTGGATTCTAAAAATAAGTATATATAGCCAATACCTATTAGCATTGCTGTTTCTAAGCGTAGAGTAGAGCTGCCTAGAGAAACAGAGGTAAATCCTTTTTGTTTCAGGTAAGTAGACTCTTGTTCGGCAAAGCCACCTTCTGGTCCAATAACTATAAGTATGTTTTTCTCTAGAGAGATTTTTGTCAATAAGTTCTTTTCCTCTTTTTCCCAGAAAAATAGTTTTTGATACTCTGAATTGGAATTGGTTAACTCTTCCAGTGAGTTTAGTATTTTGATTTGAGGTAGCCAGGGATTTTGGCACTGTTTTCCGGCATTTATTATTTTTTTTAGCCAACTTTCCTTGATTTCTTGGGTAAAAGGTGGAGAATATTTAGCAGGCCAAAAAATTATTTCCCAGCATTTTAATTCCACGCACTTTTCCAGGATAAAATCCCTGTTTTTTGCCCTTTGCCAGGCTAAAGCTACTTTAATTTTATTTTCAGGTTCAGGATGTTGGGTTATGGATAAAGGCTCTAACAATACTCTTTTTTTACTTATATCTTGTACTTTAAATAATCCTTCTTTTCCATAGCCATCAAAAAGTCTTATTACTTCTCCTTTTTTACCCCTTAATACTTTTATAAAATGTTTACTTTCTTCTTCATCTAGTTGGTAGGGACTTTGCCAATTTTTTTTATTTAAATAAAAAGAGTTTAATCTGGCCATATTTAAAAAATAGATATACAAATTAGGGTTAATACAATTAATCCTATGCTAATAAAGGGAAGGGAATAGATATACATGTCTTTTAAATTCACCCTGGTACTGGTAGAAGTAACAAAAAGAGCAATACCAAAGGGAGGAGTTAGCATGCCCAGGACCAAGTTGTAAACTATTATTATGCCTAGAGACAGAGGGTCTAGATTTAGAGCTAGAGCCAGGGGTAGTAAAGTAGGTACTGTAAGATAAATAGCAGCAACAGTTTCTAAAAAAGAGCCAACAAGAAGTAATATAAAGTTTATAGTGAGCAGGAAATATATTTTAGAAGTATTTATCCAGGATAGGGATAAGAGGTTAAGCAGATTTTGATCTATTGTTAAGAGATAGGAAAAGGCAGATGCTGTTGCAATAATGAAGAGAATCTGGGTGGTATTTATAGCGCTTTTAATCAGAATGTCTGTTATTTTTTTCTTTTTTTTATCTTTTTTGAAAAAGTATAGACCAAGTAAAGAAAACAGAAAAGAACCTTCGGTTACAGTTACAATTCCATATAAGAGAATAAAAATTATGGCAAAAGGAATGAGTAAGTAGGTTATAGTTTCTTGAATGGCTGCTAAGAAAGGCTTTTGAAGAGAAGAAAAGGAAGCCAGATTGTTCTTTTTTTCGTAAAAGTGTACATACATTAAAAGACAAAAGGCTGTTAGCACACCTGGTAGCAAAGAGAGTTTAAACAGTTCGGTTATAGATACCTGGGCCACTACACCGTAAATAATTAAAGGAATGCTTGGTGGAATGATAGGTCCTAAAGTAGAGGCAGCAGCGATTAAAGAGGCAGAGAAGTTACGCGAGTATCCCTTTTGGGTGAGGACAGGGAAAAATACACTGGCCAGAGCTCCAGCTTCAGCTGCAGCAGCTCCTGTGAGTCCAGAAAGAAAAAAGGCCATAAGGACAGTAATTCCTCCCAACCTCAATCCTATCTTACTTCCCAGGTAGCTGCTAATTTCTGCTAGTTTCTGGGGATAATTGCTATTTACCAAAAGTTCTCCCCCTAAAAGAAAAAGTAAAATTGCAGTTAGAGGATAGGAATAAAGGCTGGTAAACATTCTATACAAAATAAATTCTAGAGGTAAATTATAGACCCAAAGGGCACTGCCTAGGGTAGCAAACAAAAGGCTAATTCCAATGGGTATCTCTAACAGGAGTAGGATAAAAAGGATACTTAAGCTAAGAATCATGGTTGGTTAGTGCATAGAAAATAAAGCCTATAGCAGTCCAAAGAAAGGCCAGGTAGCCCAGACCTAAAGGGATTTTAAGTAAAGGGGTTTTTTGCCACCAGTTTTGTATACCCAGTTTGCAGGAGCTAAATAAAAGCAATATCCCGGCTAGAAAAGTTAAAACTTTTAATAATAAGTTAGTATTTAAGTTAAAAATTTGTATTTTTAACAACTCTTGAGAAAAAAGAACTAAAGGTAAAGTAAAAGCAACTAATAAGAGGAGGCAAAGTTGAATTATCTCTAAAGTAAAACTAAATTGAGTAAAATTAAATAATCTAACTATTATTTGTAAAAATATACTAAAACAAATAGCCACCAGAAAAAATAGAACTAATTTTCTGGTGGCTATAAGGTAGTATTTTATTAATCTGGACATTAACTTAGTTTTATTCTAGCTGTTCTTTGAGTATAAAAGGGAAGAGTTGTTTTTTGAGCAGTTAATTTCTTTTTCCCATCAGTAATAATAAACTCTTGTTCTTCACTATATTCTACTTTTACGTAAGCCAAAGCTATAGCATGACCTAGAGAGGGAGCAAAGGAGCCACTGGTTACTATTCCTGCTTTTTGGTTATTGTAATAAACCTCATCATTATGTCTGGGACTTCTTTTACTATCTACCTTTAGAGGAATAAGTTTTTCTTTGACCTGTCCTAAATTTTCCTTGCCAATGAAGTTTTTTTCAGAGGTAATAAGAAAGCCATAACCTGCTTCTACTGGAGTGTGCTCTTCATCCAGGTCCTGGCCATAGAGGGGAAGACCAACTTCTAAGCGCAAGGTATCTCTGGCTCCCAATCCTCCTGGTTTGACCAGGGGGTGTGTTAGAAGTTCTTCCCAGACTTCCTCTGCCTTTTCCCAGGGCAAATACAACTCACAGCCCAGTTCTCCGGTATAGCCAGTCCTGCTTACTAATATATTGATATCTTTAAAGACTATTTCTTTAAAAGAAAAGTACTTCAAATCATTAAACTCTTGAGCAAAAACATCTTTTAAAACCTCAAAGGATTTAGGACCTTGTAAGTCTAGCTTGGCAGTTTGAAAAGAAATATCTTCTATGGTGCTAGAAGTTAGATGTTTTTTAAGCCAGTTAAAATCAGTTTCTATTCTGGCAGCATTGACCACAAGCATAAACTTATTTTCTTCTAAGCAGTAAACAATAAGGTCATCTATAACTCCACCTTTTTCATTTAACATAAAACCATATTTACATCTATTGGGAGGAAGCTTGGCAAAATCATGCGTCAAAATAGAGGCGAGTTCTTCTCTGGATTTATCTCCTGTTACTATAAATTCTCCCATGTGACATATATCAAAAAGAGAAGCTTCTTTTCTACAATGTAAGTGCTCTTTAATAATTCCTTCATATTGCACAGGCATTTCCCAGCCGCCAAATTCAACCATCTTGGCTCTATTTTTTTTATGCCAAGAATTTAAAGGTGTCTTAAATAGTTCCATATCCTAACTCCCTTGTTTTAGTTTTTTGAATGGCCTTTAGTTCATCTAAGAGACTTACCAGACGGCCATAAATTTTTTTTATTTCTTGTCCATAAGGTGTTAAGTTGTCTTCTTTTTGTTTTATGTATTGTTTTACTAGATAAGAATCACTTAACATCTTATCTAAAATAGCAATAGCCTTAGATATAATATCTTCAAAATAAGTTACTGCTTCAAAACGAAGATCATTTATTATTTTGTAAGTTAATTTAAGCATGGTGAGATAGTCAATTTTTTGATTGTTGTAAATTCTTTCTTTCAAGTCTTCTAGGATTTTTATTTTTCTAGCTTGCTGTATATAGCTATACTTTTCCCATACTTCTCTATATAGATTGTTATGTTCATTAAATATGTCAAATAGTTCAGAGTTAAGTAAGTAGTTGTCTAAAACTTTGTTTACATTGGCATAAAATTCATCAGAATATCCAATTATTCTTCTTTGATGCTTGGTTAGCCAGGCGTATAAAAACTTTAGTCTTTTTTCGTGAGTATCAGTTCCTTCTACTATTTCTCTTTTATATTTTACTCTTCCTGTAAACTCGCCTTTGACAATATCGTTTAATTTTAAAACTAAGGTGTAAGTGTCTTTTATTATGTTGATATGGTCTATTTTTTGATAAGTTAAAGGATGGATTATTTCTTGTTTGGATATAGATAGAGCTCTATCTTCTCTTATGTTGTTGGGGTCATATTTGTGTTGTTTATAGGTTATTTTTAAAATTACCACTTTTCTTTTTTCATCTAAGTAAAATCCCTTTTGGCTTAAGAAGTTGTGTATTTCTGGTTTGGGGTTATCCACACTAACTAGGGCTATTTTTTCCACACGAGGATAAAATTTATTTTCTGGGTGAGAATAAAGAGTAGTAATGGTTCTATCGCTTTGGCCTAAAACTCTTATCAAAAAGTTTTCTCCCAGCTTAAAGAGCCTTCTGGAAAAGAGGGCTGCAGAAGTCCTTCTTTCTGAGACAATAGGAAATCCATACAGTTCCATTAAGAATTGATAAACAAAGCTTCTATTTAATTCATAGAGGCAATTGTCATTGGGTTTAAATTTTTTTATACGCAAGCCAAATCTTTTTAATTCTGTGTCCAGGTCAGAAGGAAAAGAGGCATATACTCCTGCCAGGTAAAAGTTGTCTTCTCCGTCCAGGGCTAAAACATGGGCTCTATCCATTTCCAAAATATAGGGAAGAAGGTCTGGATAGGTTGCCAGAGAAGTTAAGTCCTGGTCTTTAAACTTTTGTTTAAAGTTATCCTGATAGGCTTTGGGTAATCTGGATAAGAAAGTATTCAGGTTATTTTCAAAAATTATTTCAGGAAGAGGACAGATGGTATTTTCTTGATAAAATTTTTCTTTGCTGGTGTGTAAGATATCAAACTGAAAAATTTCATGAAAATAATCAATAGGTCTAGCTAAAGCTACCAGGCTAAAGCCAGGGAGGTTTTCATATTCATATAAATCTGCCTCAAAGGAAGGAAGCAGTTCTCTCGCTTCTACCAGGGGGTAATTCTTGTTTTCAAAATAGGGTTTTACCAGACAGAGTTTTATCTGGACTAAATTGAGGAAAAAATTTAGAGTGAATAGGTCGTTTATTTTTTTGGATAAAGAAGGAGTATTTTGATTTAGCCAGGTGACTTCAGGTGTTTCTGTGAAAAGTGCTGTCCAAGAGGTTAAGCTCATTTTTTACTCCTTCTCAAAACTCAATTTTCATAACTCAATTGGAAAAAATATTCAACAAGTTAAATAGAGTTGACCTCTTAGGTTTGCTTTCTTAAGTAAAAACTTTCAAAGCTGCAGGAGAATTTGATATGACTAAAAAAGATAAGTGTCCTCGGGCTCAAGTGAATGCAAAGTTTTGTACCTGTACTTATCCTGGATGTTCCAAACATGGCCTTTGTTGTGAATGCTTACACTATCACCGTCAAAGAGGTGAATTGCCAGCCTGTTATTTTACTGAGGAAGAGGAAAAGACCTACAATCGTTCCCTAGAGTTTTATTGTCAGAGACATTTGAAGTAGTCTATGGCTAAATCTCTTTGCTTGGACAATATCTTGAGTTTAATTTGCTCTGTATTTGATGCCTATTCAGCAGTGCTCTTTTTACGGCAGCAAGAAAATGAATATGTCTTAAGGTCATTTTTTAGTCTGGGAGATAATATTCTTCCCCAATGTACTCTTAGTCCAGGCAAAGGATTGGTGGGTTGGATTTTAAAAAATGGGCAACCTTTGCGTTTAAGTAGCTTTAATAGGGAAAGTGCTTGTTTGGGCTATTATCAAGGCAATGAAGAGAATAAAATTAAGGCCTTTATGGGCTGGCCCTTATCTCACAATTTAGGCGCCCTATGTGTGGATAGTAAAAGGGCTCATTCCTTTAGTGAAAAAGACCTTAGAATCTTGAGTCAATTTGCCCAGTTAATAGAGCTTTTGGAACAGAATTTTTGTCAAATTGGTCTTGAAAATAAAAAATTAATTTTTTACAATTATCTAAAGCTTATTTGGTCTTTACCCAGGAGTTCCTTGAAGTGGAAGGTTTTTTTAGCCAAGCTCCTGAAATTGATGGAAGAAGCTTCTGGCTTTTCCTATGTTTTGTTCGTAGCCAGAGATGAAGTGGGAAAAGGCTTTTTTATTGAAGGGTGCAATAAAGAGTTATCTGCAGAACAAGAAAAGGTTAAATACCCCATTGATTATGGTTTGTTAGGCTGGATTTTTCGAGAAGGGCAACCTGTATTTAAGGATAAAAGCAAAGGAGAAAAAGAGTTAGATATTTTGGGAGAGGAAGGCTTGTCTTTTAAAAGCTTAGTCTGCTTGCCTTTAGTTATCAATAAAAAGACTCGCTCTATTTTGGTTTTTGCTGATGAAAAAGAATTGGAAATTGAAGAAGAACTAAAGGAATTTTTTTACTTACTAAGAGATTATCTTACTTTGTTTCTAGAAAATTTATATTTTAAGAATAGGGCAAAAATATAAGAGGATTTTATGTTTAAAAAATTATTTGGCTTTTTGGGTAAAAGTTTGGCTATGGATCTGGGTACAGCCAATACCCTGTTGTACACTCCCAAAGATGGTATAGTACTCAATCAACCCTCAGTGGTTGCTCTGGATGCTAGAAGTGATCGAGTCCTGGCTGTAGGTAGTGAGGCCAAAGAGTTTCTGGGACGTACTCCTGAGAAAATTAGGGCTATTCGTCCTTTAAAGGATGGAGTTATTGCTGATTTTGAAGTTACCCGTGCCATGATTACCTATTTTCTAAAGGAAGTCATTGGCGGATATAAACTTTTTAAGCCCAAACTGGTTATTGGAGTGCCTTCAGGCATTACTGGAGTAGAAAAACGGGCAGTTATTGAATCTGGGCTTCAATCTGGAGCCAGAGAAGTCCTGTTAATAGAAGAGCCAATGGCTGCAGCTATTGGTGCAGGCCTGCCCATTACTGAGCCCAGAGGTAATATGGTGGTAGATATTGGAGGTGGCACTACAGAGGTGGCAGTTATTTCTTTATCTGCTGTGGCCTATGCTGAATCTGTTCGGGTGGCTGGAGATGAAATGAACGAGGCCATTCAAAGGTATATGCAGGAAGAGTTTCAGCTTTTGATTGGAGAAAACATGGCTGAAGAAGTCAAAATAAAAGTAGGTGCTGCCTATCCTTTGGCTGAAAAGCTGGTTTGCAGGGTTTCTGGGAAAAATTTGCTAGATGGCACTCCCAAGTTTGTGGAAGTAAGTGATGGGCATATTCGAGAAGCTATTGCTGAACCAGTAAGCATTATTGTCAAATCTGTAAAAAGGGCTTTAGAAAAAACTCCTCCTGAACTGGTTGGAGACATTGTGGACAATGGTTTACTTTTGGCTGGAGGAGGAGCCCTTTTGCGCGGCCTGAATCAACTCATTAGTAAAGAAGTTGGAGTAAAGGTAAATATAGATGATGAACCTCTTACTACAGTAGTAAGGGGAGCTGGTAGGACCTTGATTGAAGAAAAGGTCTTTAGTCAGGTTTTTATCAACTAAAGGGAAAGGTAAG
>LGER01000088.1 GCA_001507915.1 Desulfonauticus sp. 38_4375
GCCTTAAAACAGATAAAAGAAAGAGATTATGCGCAGAAGTATTTAAATAAATCTAAAGAAATTTACCTGGTTGGTATAGAATTTAGCTCCGAGGAAAAGAATATTGTAAATTTTGAATGGGAGGAGTTAGGGATGAGTTGTTGAGCAGTTTAGTGGTTAAGTAGATGAGTGGATTGAGGAAGTGCAAGGTAGTAACTAACAAGAATTAAGCACTATTCTACTATTCCACTCAACTAATATGCCACTTAACTAACACAATACTTGTCAAAACAACTAAAATTTTTTATTTTTCAATTTAACTTTCTCAGGCAGGGGGGATGATTAAAAGGAGAGTAAATTATGAAGAGGATATTATTAAGTATAATAATATTTTTCTTTATGTTTACTTCTTTGGTTTTAGCCAAAGTAAATATAAATACAGCTAGTGAAGAAGAGTTAGCATCTTTACCACATATAGGAACAGTTAAGGCAAAAAATATTGTCAGTTATAGGGAAAGTCAGGGCAAATTTACCTCAGTAGAGGATTTATTAAAGGTAAAGGGGATAGGTCCTAAGATTTTGGAAAAGATTAAGGCAGATATTTGTGTGGGTAAGGACTGCAAATAGAAATTATTTCCCTCCTGCCTGAGAAAAATAACTTTCAGATAGGACAATAAATGGTTAATCTATTGTTAATGAGTTTTTTAATTTCTTTTGTGGTATGTTTTTTTATTATTTTTATTTTTGCTAAAAATAATAATTTTTGTTCTGATTGCTTTGATGGGCCACAAAAATTTCATGATAAACCTACTCCTAGAATTGGTGGAATAGGAATATTTTTGGCTTTTTTAGGCGTGATTTTGTTTATAAACTTTTATAAACATGATAAAAGGTATTTTTTGTTTTTTTTATCAACCTTACCGCTATTTTTATTTGGATTAGCCGAGGATATAACTAAAAAAATTTCTCCGAAGATACGTTTGCTGGCTTCAATCTTTTCAGGAATGCTGGCTTATTTTTTATTAGATGTATATCTTACCAGAATAGATTTGCCCCTTATAGATAGTATTTTCCAATTTAAGATAATTGCTTTAGGTTTTACTCTTTTTGCCATTGCTGGTGTTGCCAATGCTATTAATATTATTGATGGCTATAATGGCCTTGCTGCTGTGGTTTCTATTCTTATTTTACTGGCTTTAGGGTATGTGGGATATAAAGTAAGGGATGAATTTATTTATATTCTCTCCTTTGTGCTCATAGGTGGTATTGCTGGTTTTTTTATCTGGAATTATCCTTTTGGTAAAATCTTTTTAGGAGATGGAGGGGCCTATTTTATCGGCTTTACCATAGCTGTGTTATCTGTGTTACTGGTAAAACGACATCCTCAGGTATCGCCCTGGTTTCCACTTTTAGCAGTAGTTTATCCTGTTTTTGAGACAGTATTTTCTTTTTATAGAAAAAAAATTTTAAGAAGTAAGTCTCCTTTTACACCAGATGGGCTACATTTTCATATGTTAGTTTATAAAAGAGTTGTGCCATTGATTTATAATATTCATCGTAATGAAAGACTCAGGCGCAACTCTGCCACTTCGCCCTTACTCTGGCTTATTTGTTCCTTTGGGATTATCCCGGCCGTAATTTTCTGGCAAAATACTTCAGTTCTTATTTTTTTTAGCATTCTTTTCTGCTGGGTATACGTCTGGTTGTATAGGAGTATCGTAAGATTTAGATTGGGAAGGATGATAAAGAAGTTTATACCTTGACACCCTTTACAATATCACCCTCTCACCAACAATAAATAATCTTGCTCTACAATTTTCTGTTTGTGGACTATTTTTAAACCCTTTAAAACATCCTCATATTTTTGGTAGTATTTTTCAGGCATAATTAAGATGGTATGAGGGTTTTCTTGTAGTTGTTTTTTTACTTCTTCTATTTCTTTGGTTTCCTTTATATTTTTACCTGCATAGTAAGTATAAATCCCAGAATAGATTTTATAAGCCAGGGGAGTATAGCCCTGTTGGATGTATTTTTTTATGACCAGGGCCTGGTTTTTGGGGCTCATAAGGGGGTCTAAAGAAGGAGCCACTTTTGTAGCGGTAAAGATAAAGATAAAGGGTAAGGTTAGGAGTAGAAAAATAAGACTTTGATAGGGCGTAAAGTTTTTTTTCAAGAGAATAATGGCTAAAACCAGAAACATAAGGCTTAAAAGTGGGAGACCTTGTAGGGTGACGTCTATTACAGGAAAATAATTTATCCAGGGCAAAATAATAGCCAGAAGCAAAAAGAAAAATCCCAGAGGTTTTCTTATGGCCATTTTAGAAGAGATAAAAAAACGCGAGCAAAACAGAAAAAAAGGCGCAAAAAGGGGTAAGAGATAGACTGCAATTTTTATACTTATAAGGGATAAGAGAGTAAAACCAGAAAAGAAAAAAGTTAAAAGAAATTTTTCCCCTTTGCTTAGTTGAAATAGCTTTAACTGGCGCGGAAACAAAAAGAGTAAGGACCAGGGTAAGACTACCAGAGGAAACACCAGGAAATAGTGGTAAAAGGGCTGGGGATGATGCCAGGTGTTAGTAGCTCGCCTATAAATTTGGTCATATAAGATGTTGTGAATAAAATCCTTGCCTTCTACCAGGTAAGCTCCCACCAACCATAGCCCAGCCAGGCCCAAAACTCCCAGTAAAGCAAAACCCAGATGCTTGTTTAAGAGCAGGTTCTTTTTTTTAGTTAAAAGGGCATAGAAAAGAAAAGTGAGCAGGGGAAAGGCAAAACCCAAAGGGCCTTTGGTCAAAAGGGCTAAAAAAGAGCAAAAAAATCCCAGGTAAAGGAAAGGGATTTTTTCTTTTTCTAGGTAAACAAAGAGAAAAATATGGGCAACCAGGATAAAAGTGGCAAAGAGTAAATCCATCCGAAAATAATGAATTAGCCCTAAAAAATAAAAATTGGTTAAAAGCAGAGCGCAGCCAATAAACACTCTTTTGGGATCCTGGAGCACAACTTTACCTAAAAAATAGGTGGCTAAAAGGTACAAAAAACCACTTATTGCTGAGCCCAGGAAAAAAAGTAGCGGTCCCTTTAGGGTGGTTAGCTGGGATAAAAGGTGCAAAAACCAGAAGTAAAGAGGTGGTTTATCTGGATAGGGTACTCCATTTAAATAAAGGACCAGCCATTTTTGGTGTTGGACCAGGTGCTCATAGACATTGGCATAGCGCACTTCATCTGAAAACCAGAGGCTTCTGGTGTGCAGGGTAAAGAGAGTATGTAAAAGGTAAATAAAAATTAAAGGTAGGAGCGGATATCTGGCTAAAAAGTTATTTATTTTTTGGAAGGTGCTAGTTGCTGACATTTTTTTCTCCAGAAATAAAAGGTTAAGATCCCACTACAATTGCCCAAAATAAAACCAGCCATGACATCGGTTAGGTGATGTTGGCCTAAATATATTCTAGAAAAGCCCACAGCAAAAGCAACAACACCAAGTAAAAATTGTTTGCTTTTTTTCTTGCTTTTAAGTGCCAAAGGAAGAGCTGCTCCAAAGATTTCCGTGGTATGCCCGGAAGGAAAGGAATGATAACTGGAGCTAAGAGAGAAAAAGGTAAAATGAGAGCCAAATTCTGGCCTGGCCCTTCCCAGGGAGATTTTTAAGATTCTTACCAGGAGAAAGGAGATAAGAAGTTGAAAACAAAGATAAAAGAGAGCCAGATAGGTAAGTTGAGGCTTTTTTTCTTTTAGGCCCTTAATTAAAAAGTAAAGATAGATGGGATAGAAAAAAAAATTACCCCAATTGGTTAAAAAAAGTACAAAATTGCTAAAACCTGGATGGGTTGTTTTTAAAGAGTGAAAAAAAGGGTAAAGGTTTTTTATTGGAGCAAAAAGATAAAGCCCTATAAGACCTAAACAAAAGGGCAAGGAAAACCACCCAAAAGAGAGTAAATATTTTTTATCCATAAGAAACAAAAACTTGGCATAGGGTATTAAAAAAATCAAGGCTTTGTAGTTGACCTTGGGGATATCCCTTTGTTAAAAGGTGTAAATTGGAATTCTTTTGAAAAGGAGTGAGAATTAACTATGAATGTATGTATCGTAGGTACTGGATATGTAGGTTTGGTCAGTGCAGCCTGTTTTGCTGAAATGGGAAATAATGTCTGCTGCGTGGATATTAACCCTGAGGTGGTGGAAAAGTTAAAACAGGGGATAGTACACATCTATGAACCTGGTCTGGAAGAATTAGTTAAGAGAAATTATGCTCAAAAGCGTTTGTCTTTTACTACCAGTTTAGAAGAAGGGCTTAAAGATAGTTTATTTGTCTTTATTTGTGTCGGCACTCCTCCCAAAGAAGATGGCAGTGCA
>LGER01000089.1 GCA_001507915.1 Desulfonauticus sp. 38_4375
TTTCTCCAGTCTGAAAGTTTTTTGTATTTTTTAATTCTATTTCATGCCCTTCTATGTTGCAGAGTACATTTTCTCCGCTAGTCTGCAAAATTTTTCCTTTGAAAATGTTAGTTTCCCCTACAAATTTAGCTACTTTTAAACTACTGGGATTTTCATAGATATCTGTGGGAGTTCCCAGTTGTTTTACTTCTCCATTTTCCAGGACCAGTACTCTATCTGAAAGGGATAGGGCCTCTTCCTGGTCGTGGGTAACAAAGATAAAGGTAATTCCCAGGTTTTCCTGGATTAACTTGAGCTCTAAGCGCATTTCCTTGCGCAGGGCATAGTCTAGAGCAGAAAAGGGTTCATCCAAAAGCAAGACTTTGGGTTCATTGACTAGAGCTCTGGCCAGGGCAATTCTTTGTTGTTGTCCGCCAGAAAGCTGGTGGGGATAACGGTTTTCATAACCTTTCAGTTTTACCAAATGGAGAGCTTGTTTTACTTTTGTTTTTATTTGAGATGGAGAAAATTTTTTCATTTTTAGGCCAAAGCCAATGTTTTCTTCCACAGTCATGTGGGGAAATAAGGTATAACTTTGAAAAACAGTATTTACATTGCGTTTATGAGCTGGAATGGAGTTTATGACCTGGTTTTCTAGGATAATCTCTCCACTGTCAGGAGTTTCAAAACCAGCAATCAGGCGCAAAATAGTAGTTTTTCCACATCCTGAAGGCCCAAGCAAGGTAAAAAACTCTCCCTTAAAGACCTCAAAGGAGATATTTTTTAAAACCCTTTGGCCAGAAAAAGATTTATTTATATTGTGTAGAGAGAGTATAGGCATAGAGCAACCTTAAGAATAATAAAAACGAAGAGAAACTATGCCCAACTAGCTTTATTTTAGCAAGCTTTTTTTCTTTTATAACTTATTGGGATAAAAAGCTTTTTTTAATATGTTGCAAATATTTTTTAAAGTTGACTTTTAGATAGAAAAAAGGCTAAAAAATTCTTATGAAAAAACTAAACTTTCAGACCGCAGCTCTGGATTTTTCTTGGACAGGTTTTTGGTGGTGGCGTAGCAGGATATGTTGCGGTCTGAAAGGGGCCTTGTAGAATAATAATTTAAACGGGTTGCTTTTCAGGCCGCAAGGTAAAAACCTTGCGGCTTTTTTTTTTAAACTAATTTTTTAGAGGAGGCGATTTTATGTTTAGAGTGTTGTTGAGTTTCTTTTTGGTTTTGGCCTGGATTTTGCCCGGGCAAGCTGGTCCTATAAAGCTCAGTTATGCCAATTTCCCTCCAGCTTCTACTTTTCCCTGTGTACAGATGGAGCGTTATAAGCAGGAAGTGGAAAAGCGGACTAAAGGCAAAGTTATTATTGAAACCTATCCCGGGAGTACGCTTCTGGGGGCCAAAAATATGTTTAGAGGGGTTATTGCCGGACAGGCAGATATAGGGTGTTTGGTTATGTCTTATCAACCTGGAGTGTTTCCTTTGACTACAGTAGCAGAGCTTCCTGTGGGCTTTAAGTCGGCAAAGGTTGCCAGTTTGGTTTTGTGGGATATTTTCCAAAAATATCAACCTCAAGAATTTGCCAAGGTAAAAGTCCTGACCATGTTTACTTCTGCTCCTTCCAATTTAATGACCAAATCTCCGGTTAAAGGTTTAAGTGACCTTAAGGGGATGACGGTGCGGGCCTCTGGTGCAGCGGGTAAAATTGTAGAAATTTTAGGAGGCTCTCCAGTGGCTTTGCCCATGTCTGAAACTCCTGAGGCTATTCAAAAAGGTGTGGCCAAGGGATTGCTAACCTCTTTTGAAGTTTTAAAAGACCTCAATTTTGCGGCTTACTTACCCTATGGTACGCAGACTGATTTTCAGGTCTATCCCTTTGCAGTGGTGATGAACAAAGATAAGTGGGAGAGTTTACCTGCAGATGTAAAAAAAGTTTTGGAGGATTTGGGACGGGAACAGGCCCTCTGGACAGGAAAATATATGGATGAGCATATTAAAGAGGCTCTGGATTATGCCAGGTCCAAATATAATTTCCAGATTTTTACTTTGCCAGCAGAAGAGCAAAAGATGGTGCAGGACAAATTGCAGGTTTTGATTGAATCCTGGAAACAAAGGGCAAAAGACAAGGGGTTGCCTGCAGAGCAGATTTTAGAAGATGTGTACAAATTAAAAGCCAAATATGAAGCCATGGGGTATTAAATGCATAGATTAAAATGGCTTAATTCTTTAAATAAAGTAAGCCTTTTTTTAGCAGGCAGTGTGCTTTTGTTTATGCTTTTTTTAACTGTTTTTAATACCTTGTCTACTTTTTTGGGCTATCCTGTAAAGGGTGCTTTTGAATTATTGGGGTTTTGTGGGGCCATCCTGAGTGGTTTGGCCCTGGGCCCAACTCAGGCCCAGGATGGGCACATTCGGGTCACCCTTTTGGATGGCTTTTGGGGAAAAGGCACTGGTAAGTTTTTACAGGCCCTTTCCTTGCTTTTAGCCCTGGTTTTTTTTGCTGTCCTGGGAATTAAACTGCTGGAACTTGCCAGGTCTCTTTATGAATTTGAAGAATTGTCTCAAACTTTAAATATTATTTTTTATCCCTTTGTCCTTATTGTGGGGGTAGGGGTGTTTCTCTTGGTCTTAAATCTGGGAGCACAGTTTTTAATTTGCTTGAGGGGGAAAGAGTGAGTCTTTTTAGCATTGGTCTTTGGGGAATAGTTTTACTTTTGCTAGTTATTTTTGTTCTTAGATTGCCTGTAGGTTTTGCTATGGCCATAATTGGATATTTGGGGTTTGGCCTGGTGGTAAATTTTAAGGCAGCTTCCAGTATGCTGGCGGATGAATGCTGGAAAGTCTTTTCCTCCTATGGGCTTACAGTGATTCCCCTTTTTATTCTTATGGGACAGATTTGTTTTTATGCAGGGGTAAACAGGCGCCTTTATGATACAGCTTATAAGTGGCTGGGCCAGGTAAAGGGTGGTTTGGTACACGCCACTATTTTGGCCTGTGCAGGGTTTTCAGCTATTTGTGGCTCTAATACTGCTACTGCAGCTACTATGAGCACTGTGGCTTTGCCTGAAATGAAAAAATTTAACTATGACCCCTTACTTTCCACTGCTAGTGTGGCTGTAGGTGCTACTCTGGGAGTGGTTATTCCTCCCAGTGTGGTTTTAATTATTATTGGTTTACAAACCGGCCAGTCCATAGCCGTACTTTTTTGGGCCAGTTTTTTCCCGGGAATTTTGCTTACTTTGATTTTTATGCTGGCGACCTTTATCTTGTGTTGGCTAAAACCAGAGTTGGCACCTTGTGGCTCTAAAGTGAGCTGGAAAGAAAAGTTTAAATCTTTACGCGGCTCTGTGGAAATGGTGGTTTTATTTGCTCTGGTTATGACAGGTCTTTTAGCTGGCTTTTTTACTCCTTCTCAAGCAGGCGGAGTAGGAGCCTTTATTGCTTTGCTTATAGCTCTCCTTAGAAAACGGCTTTCCTGGGAAGGGTTTAAAAGGTCTGTAGAAGATACTCTAAAAGTCAGCTCCATGATTATGGTAATACTTTTGGGAGCTATTATTTTTGGCCGTTTCTTGGCTATAACCAGGCTTCCCTATGAACTGGCTCAGTTTGTAGCTGGTTTAAAACTTTCTGGTGGGATGATAATGTTTTTTATTGCCCTTATTTATATCCTGGGTGGAGCAGTTATGGATGCCCTGGCCCTTTTAATTATTACCATTCCCATCTTTTTCCCTTTGGCCACTTCTCTGGGATATAGCCCGGTATGGTTTGCCGTATTTATCACTGTGGTCACTACCTTAGGGGCTGTTACCCCTCCAGTGGGAATCAATACCTTTATTGTAGCTTCTATGGCCAAGGAAGTCCCCATGACCAGAATTTTTAAAGGTATATTTTTGTTTATTCCCTGTTATCTTTTACTTATTTTGCTTCTTATCTGGTTTCCAGAATTGGCCCTTTTGGGAGAGAAATTAGTCCTGGTCAGGTAAGTTTATCTCTGGTTGAATTATAAAATATTTATTGGTGCTGTTTTTTTCCAGTTCTGGAGAAATTACCTTAAGAGAGCTTTCAGAGGGAGTTTCTTGAAAAATTATTCCCTGTTGAGGGGGATTGGTTTCCTGGGGCTGATCTTGAGCCGGGGCTAGAGATAAAACTAGAATAAAACCTATGAGTGTCATAACCCAGCTAATAACCTTCATATTTTCCTC
>LGER01000090.1 GCA_001507915.1 Desulfonauticus sp. 38_4375
GCTTGAGAGAAAAATTGGAAAACTAGGGAGTGGGCAGGTGGGTCAATTTTGTTGTCCGAAAATGGATTAAATTTTTTGGCCATTGACAAGTACTTTGTTGAGCCTTAAAAAAGAAGTCAGATTTAAAGCCATCCAGGTTATAAAATCCACTTTAAAGGGAGAAGACCTTCAGGCTGCTCTGGATAATACCTTATCTCAACTATTAGATACAAGAGACAAGGCCTTACTTACAGAATTAAGTTATGGTTATTTTAGGTATAAAAATCAACTGGAATTTATCTGGCAGCGGTTTATAAAAAAAAGTGCCCATTTACCCCTGGAAATCAATATCCTTTTAAGTACTGCTGTTTATCAGCTGTTGTATTTAAGTAAAATTCCTGCTTATGCTGTTATTTCCTGGAGTGTTGAATTTAGTAAGCAAAACTATGGAGAGAAGTTAGCCGGTCTAGTTAATGCAGTCTTGAGAAAAATCTCTCAACTTAGCTTGGAAGAGGATTTTTTTAAACAGGATAAAGCAGATACCCTTACTTTTTTAAGCCGCAAATATGCTGCTCCCACCTGGCTGGTTCGCTATTTACTAAAAGATTTGGGAGAAGAAAAGGCCTTAAAATTTCTTGCCAGTTCCCTTTCCAGGCCCCTTAGTTCTGTTTTATTGGCAAAAAATTGTGATTTATCTGCCTTAAGAGAGGCTATTGAGGAAAATACAGAAGTAGGCTTTAGTATAAAGAAAGGCAGAGAAGAAGAAGTATTTAGGTTTTTAGAGGCTAAAAAATGTCTTTTTTATAATCAAAGTATTGAAAGTCAGAAGATTTTGTTAAGCCTTTTGGAGGAAAAGGACCATTTGGTTTGGGATGCTTGTGCTGGAAGTGGAGGCAAGTCTTTTATTTTATCCAGAGTGAATAAAAAGGTCATTGCGTCAGATATAAACTGGAAAAGGCTTTGTTTTTTAAAAAAGGAAAGCAAGCGTTTGGGATTTACTTTAATGGGAGTGCTTAGAGCAAGTGCTTATGCCTTGCCCTGTGCGCAGGTGGAAGGTATTTTGCTGGATGTTCCCTGTTCTGGTCTGGGTGTTATTGCGAGAAGGCCGGATATAAAGTGGAAAAGAAAGGAAGAAGATATTTTAAATCTGGCTAAGATTCAAAAAAAGATTTTAAGTAAAGTAGCATCCAGAGTAAAAAAAGGAGGAAAAATTTATTATCTTACCTGCACCTTAACCAGGAAAGAAAATGAACTCCAGATTGCAGAGTTTTTAACTGCTTATCCGCAATTTAGTTTAGAAAAGCAAATCTTGCCAGATTGTTCCAGGCAGGAGGTGTTTTTTGGAGCTTGCTTGCATAGAAAATGAGGATAGACTAAAGGTAAATTATAACCCTTAATTTTTATAGTTTTTTATGATTTACAAGCTAACAGAATTAGCCAATTATGTTTTTGACCCCTTGCATCGTCTATGGGAGGGAAAGGTTTTTCAACAAAAAATTGCAGGGGTTTTGGTTTTAACTTTTTTAATCAGTTTATCCTTAAGTGAATTAAAAAGACTGGGTTTACTTCCTGAATTTTTCTTCTCTCCCTGGATAAAGGCCAATCCCTTTTGGGCTGTGCATCTGGCCTTTTCCCTTTTGCTTGTTTTTGAAGTGATAAGCTTTATCTTTGTTTTACCCTGCTCTGTGTCCAAAGCAGTGGGTAAACAATTGGAGATTTTATCCCTTATTTTTTTAAGAAACTGCTTTAAATTACTCATTTCCTTAAATGAACCCATAAGTTTTCAAGGGCATCTGGACCTGGTTTTAAAAATAGGTGTGTATGGGCTGGGTGCTTTGTCTATTTATGTGATTATTTTGTGGTATTACAGGATAATTGGGCGGGAAAAGGAAAAATCTTCCTCCAAACAAATCAAGGGAGAAAAGATATTCCTTTTTGTAGGTGCTAAAAAATTCGTTTCTCTAATCCTTTTGGGCCTTTTCATTCTTTTAGGTGTTTATAATCTTTATGCCTTAATAATGCATAAAGGTCTTATTGCCTTTTTTAATGAGTTTTATACCATTTTAATCTTTAGTGATATTTTGATTGTTTTGATTTCCCATAGGTTTTTTCCAGCTTTTAGAGATATATTTAGAAATTCTAGTTATGCTGTGGCTACTTTGCTTATGCGCCTTTGCCTAACTGCACCTATTTATTATGATGTATTAATAGGAGTTATGGCTGCAGTTTTTGCTCTGTTAATTACCATCAGCCATACTAAAACCCAGGTATTATAATTTTATATTACAGGACTGGGGCAAATCTTGCGATAAGCACAAAAGGAACAGGGTTCCTGGCTTAAGCTGGGTTCAAAATAATCTTTTTCCAGCATATCAGTACATACCAGCTTTAAAAGTAGAGGGAGATTTTGGTTTAAGAGTTCTTGTTCTTCCTTGAGGTTTTTTTCTGTAAATAAAAGAGTTATTTTGGGCTCGTAGGGAGCCAGGTAAACCCAGCCACCATTGATATCCTTATCCTGGGTTTCTGTTAGAAGAAAAATATAAAAGGGAATCTGGAAGTCAAATTTCTTCTCTTTTAAAGAAGTCAAATCTGTATACTTAGTAATTACTTCCCTTATTTTGGCAGTGGAAGTAAGTTGCTGACCTGTTTTATAATCCAGGACTATGAGCTGATTGGCATTTTTTATTATTTTATCTATTTTACCTTTTAGATAGATATTATTAGTTAATTTATACTCTACCCTTTTTTCAAGCTCTTCAACTTCATATCCAGAATAAGTATTGCTTATGGTTTGGATATATTTTTTTAGTTTATGATAGGTAATGTGTCTTAAAAATAGTTTTTTATCTTTATCCAGCTTTTCTAGCAATCCCATTTGTCTAAAGTTTTCATCTAAAATTTCCCTTAAGTTTTCTATGTATTTATCTTCTATGCATATTTTCTTGCCCTTAAAAGGCCTGAAAAATACTTCCAGGGTTTTGTGAACTACTGACCCCAGTAAGGCCGAGTCAAAAGTGCCCAGTTTCCTTTCTTCTTTTAATTGCAAGATATAGTTAAAATAAAAGAGTAGTTCGCATTTCAGGTAAGTGTTTAGATGAGAAGGAGAAATACCCTGGAGAAGAAGTGTTTTTATCTTTTCTTTATGCTCTTTTGTTTTGGGCAAGAAAGTCTTGGTGTTTAAGGCACTAGAGCTTAGAGGTGTAGATAGTTGTTTGAAAGCTGGTTCTTTTTTTTGTTTTTCCAGTTCCCAGATTATCTTTTCTACAAACCTGCTGGGAATGTTTTTCCCGCCTAAAAAATCTTTTTTTTCACTGGTAGTAAGCAAAAAATACACTTCTTTACTGGCTTTAAGCAACCTGGTTAAATGATAGCCCTGGATTTGTTCCTGTTTTTCCTGTTGGGGAAGGTTTAAAAGAAGCCTGATTTCGCCAGATAAAAGAGGGTTGGGAGAGCTTGATTGGGGAAGATTGCCTTCTTCTGCGCCTAAGACCAGGACCTTGTTAAAGGCCAGGAGCCTGCTTTCCAAAAGTCCCAGGACTTGGATTCCGGCCAGGGGTTCTCCTTTAAGGGGAAGAAAAATTTTTTGAGTGAGGTTTAAGATTAAATGCAGCCCCTTTTTCCAGGACAGGCTCTGCTCCTGTAAAGGAGATAATTTTAGCTGGCTTAAGACCTGTTCCTGCCAAACTAAAAGGGATTTTAAGCCCGTAGGCTCTTCTAATTCTAAACTGGTAGCCTGCTGGGTAAGGTGTAAAGCTTTAAACAGTTCCTGGAAAGTTTTTACCAGATTTTTTACTGTGGTTTTTTCTGCTGGTTGGTAATTTAAATAATTTTGAAAAAGAGATAGGATAAAATCTAGAGCTTCTTTTAGGTCGGGGTTATGAATTTTTACTTTTTTTATTTCTTCCAGGGTTAAGTAGGCTTTTCCCTGTTCCTTTAGTCTTAAATCAAGTTGAAAAATATCTTCTTCCAGCAGTCTTCCCTTTAGTTTGTTGTTTTTAATAAAGGGATGTTTGATGAAATCCAGAAAAGAGGGAAGGTAAATATATTCTTCCTGCCTATGCTCCATTAAGTTTTTTATAATTTGTAAGAAGGAAAATATTACCGAATATTTTAAGGGATAGCCCAGAGCAAAGTTTACTTTTT
>LGER01000091.1 GCA_001507915.1 Desulfonauticus sp. 38_4375
TTTACCCCACTTCCAGAAGGCACTTTACGCCAGGATATAACGCAATTGGCCCAAAAGCTTGGCTACACCCTGACCAACATCTATCTTATGGATGGCTCTAAACGCACCAGTAAAGCCAATGCCTTTTTAACTGGTTTTGGAAAATACAAAAAAATAGCCCTTTTTGACACTTTATTGGACAAATTAAAGGACCAAGAAATCCTGGCAGTGCTTGCCCATGAACTAGGTCACTTTAAGTTAAAGCACATTTTCAAAAACTTGATTTTATTTTTATTGCAACTTTTTATCTTTTTCTATTTAGCCAGCTTCTTTTTAACCAGTCTTCAGATAGCTCAGGCTTTAAATTTTAAACAACCAACAGTTATAGCTGGTCTTATTGCTTTTATGCTTCTTTTCTCTCCTTTAAGCCTATTGTTAAGTATTGTTAGCAATTATTTTTCCAGAACCTTTGAAAAACAGGCAGACAAACTAGCCTGCAAATACATTGACAATAAATACTTAATATCTGCTCTAAAAAAATTAGCCCAAAATAATTTAAGCAATTTAACTCCCCATCCACTCTATGTATTTTTCCACTACAGCCACCCTCCCCTGTTAGAACGACTAGCTTACTTAAGTAAGGAGAAAAAATGAAACTACTTCATACCGCAGACTGGCAAATAGGTTTAAAAGTCAATCAACTTGCCTATGCAGGAGAAAAGGTTCGAGAAGCTCGGTTTAAAACAATAGAAAGGATAATAGAGCTGGCTAATAAGGAAAAAGTTGATTGTATTTTAGTTTGTGGTGATGTCTTTGACCACAATGCCATAAACCCTAAAACCCTTTCTAGACTATTAAATATCTTAAAAAGATTCTCCAATCCCATTTACTTACTCCCTGGCAATCATGACCCTCTGGTCTATGGTTCTATCTGGGAAAATCCTTTGTGGTCAGAAGTGGAAAATGTTTTTCTTCTTAAAGAAGAAAAGCCTATAGAATATGCTAACTACATTCTCTATCCTGCGCCGGTAAAAGATCCTTACACCCAAAAAGAATGTTTTCACTGGCTAAAAGAAGTAAATAAAAAGAAAATAAGTATTGGCCTGGGGCATTTAAACTTAGCTCTGGACGACAAATACCAGGAACTTTACTTAACCCCGAACCGAGCCAAAGAATTGGACTTTTCCTACCTGGCTCTTGGACACTGGCACTCTTATTACCAATATTCAGAAAAAATAGCTTATTCTGGCACTCCAGAAACCACCAAATTTGGAGAAGAAAACTCCGGTCAGGTTTTGCTGGTAGAAATTAAGCATCCCCAGGAACCACCTCAAATAACTCCTTTAAAAGTAGGAGAAATATCCTGGCTAAAAATGGAGAAAGAACTCTTTAGTGCTGAAGATATAGCAAGTTTAAAACAAGCTCTGCAAAAACTTATGCCAGAAAAAACCATCCTGGAGCTGACCCTAAAGGGCAATTTAAGCCCTACTAACTGGCAATCCCTAGAAAATCTTATTAATTTGGCCAGAGAAGAATTCCTGGAAATCAAGATAAGAGAAGAGGATTTATTTTTCCTGGAAGAAGCAGAGCTGGTTGACTCCATTGCTTCAGCCCTGGGCAAGGAACTGCTAAACTTTTTAAAGCAAGAAAAAAAGGAAGAAAGTATAACTTCAGCCGAATACAAAGAAGCTTTAAAACTAATCTTTAGTTTGGGTAGATAATTATGCAGCTTATAAATATAAAAATAAAAGGATGGCGCTGTTTTTTAGAAGAAACCACAATTGGACCTTTTTCTCCCAAAATCAATGTTATTTATGGTCCCAATGGTACGGGCAAAAGCTCTCTTTTTGAAGCTCTGTACAGGGGACTTTTTGAACTGCATCATTTAAAGAACAAAGAAATAAAGGCTATTGCCCCTTTGGGCAGACACCTATCTCCAGAGGTGGAGATAGAATTTAAACAAAACAATACCACTTATAAATTACAAAAATCCTTTTTAGACAGAGCCAATGCCCTTTTGCTTAGAAAAGAAGAAGACCTCTTTTTCCCTTTAGCTGAAGGAAAACAGGCAGACAATAAGTTAAGAGAAATCCTGGCTCTAGAAAAGGACAAAAAAAGTCTTAACCTGGAAGACTCTGGTATTTTCCATATCCTACTAATACCTCAAGATAGAATAGATTATCAAAAAATAACTCCTGAAATATTATCCTTGCTCCAAAATAAAAGAGATATCTTTTCTGATTTAGCAAGCAAAGACCTGGAAGAAAAAATAACCAATTATTATTTTACTTACTTTACCTCTACTGGAAGAATAAAAAAAGGGCAAAATGCCCCCTACATAGTAAAACTGGAAGAAAAACTAGAAAAAATAAAAGAAGAAAAATTAGAATTAGAAGAAAAATTAAAAGAATATGAAAGTTTAAGTACAACAATCAAAGACTTAAATACTCAAGAAAAGAAATTAAAAGAAGAAATAACTCAAGTAGAAATAAAGATAAAAAAATTAGTCCAGGAAACAGAAAAATTTACCAAATTGCAAACAGAATTAAGTAAAGTAAAACTGGAAAAAAGCAAGTCTGAATCAGAGCTAAAACTCATTTTAAGAAAGGTAAAGGAAATAAAAGATAAAGAAAAAAAGATAGAAACATTAAAAAATAAACAAAAAGATTACTCTAAAAAAGAACTGGACTTAAAAAAGATAAAAGAAGAAAAAGAGAAAAAACTGGAAAAATTAACTAAGGAAATCAAAATAATAAGCGAAGAAATAGAAAAATGGCAAATCCTTAAAGATAAAAAATACAAACAAGAAAATTTTTTAGAACTGGAGAAAAGGATTCAAGAAAAACAACCTATTCTTGAACAGGCTCAAAAACTGGAAAAAAAATATTATGAACTAACGGAGGAAATAAAAAAAATAAAACTTCCTTCTGCAGAAGAAGAAAAGAGAATTTTAGCTTTAAAGGAACATCTAAAAAAACTGCAAATTCAAAAGGAAAGTTTTCAAATTAACCTGGAATTGCTTGCTCTGGACGACATTAACATAACTCAGGAAAAGGAGAAAAAAAGAATAAAAAAAGGAGAAAAAATAAACCTAAAAAACTTTCCAGAAGTAGAACTGGAAATAGACAACATAGCAAAAATAAAGTCATCTATTGAAAATAAGGATATCAAGAATATAAAGGAAAAAGAAGAAAAAATAAATGCAGACATAAACCAGATATTAAAAACTTATAACCTAAAAAATATAGAAGAAATAGAAAGAAGAAAAAAAGAGATTGAAAGAAAACAAATAGAAATAGATAACATAGTTTCAACCATAAGAACCATTTTAAATGAAAAAAAATTGGCTCTATTTAGAGATGAAATAAATAAAATTATACAAAAAAAAGAAGAATTAGAAAAAAGTTTAAATTTAAAAGAAAAAATAAAAGAAAGCTTAGAAGAAATAGAAAAAGAAATAAAAATAAGAATAGAAAATCTACAAAGTAAAAATCTTTTAAATAAAAATTTAAATGAAGAAATAAGTAAACTCTCTTCTGAGTTAAACTATCTCTCAAGAACCCAAGAAACTGTGGCAGAAGAAATTAACAAGCTGGGATTGGAATTAGAGCAAAGCAAGCTCAATCTTGAAAGCTTACAACAAAATGCCCTTTTACTGGATATGGGTATAAAAAACATAAAAAAGGAAGAAGAAAGGCTAAGTCAGGAACTAAAAAAATATTCAACTGACCCGACAGAAGAACTAAAAAACACAGAAAAAAAACTGGAAGAATTACAAAATAAATATGGACAGATAAGTAGGGAACTAGAAAGGGCTAAATGGAACCTGGAACATTTAAGCAAAGAAAACATTTACATCAAGCTGGCCCAAAAAGAAGAAGAGCAAAGAAAACTGGAAAAAGAAAAGGAAAGAGAGCAAACCAAAATGCAGGCCATAGCCCTTTTATTCAGGGGCATAAATCAACTCAGGGAAAAACAAGCCCAGGAACTCATTCCCGACCTGCAAAAAAAGGCCTCTGCTTATTT
>LGER01000092.1 GCA_001507915.1 Desulfonauticus sp. 38_4375
CCAAGCTGGGGATTCTTAAGGCATTTATCAAGAAAGTTGATAAAATCATAGTGGGTGGAGCTATGGCCAATACTTTTTGGGCTGCGCAGGGGTTTAATATGGGCAATTCTTTAGTGGAGCCAGAGCTTTTTGAGGAAGCAAGAGAGATTTTGAACTTAGCCAGGGAAAAGGGAGTAAAACTTTATTTACCTGTGGATTTTATCACAGGGATTAGCCCTAAAGAAAAGATAGGTAAAGGAGTATGTCCTTATCAGGAAGTCCCAGAGGAAGAGATGGCTCTGGATATAGGTCCTGCTACTTCTACTCTTTACGCTGAAGTATTAAAGGACGCCAAAACAGTTATCTGGAACGGCCCTATGGGAGCTTTTGAAAATCCAGTTTTTGCCCAAGGGTCTTTAAATTTAACTGAAGATATTGCCAGAGTAGACGGATTAACCATTGTGGGCGGTGGCGATACCGATTCCCTTATTCATAAAGCTGGAGGCGTGGATAGGTTTAGTTTTATTTCCACAGGTGGAGGTTCTTTTCTAAAATTTTTAGAGGGTAAACCTCTACCTGCTTTGGTAGCTTTGGAAGAATGTACTGAAAACAAAAAGGGGAGTTAGGCTATGAAGACCTTGATTGCTGCAAATTGGAAGATGTTTAAAACCTGGGAAGAGGGGGTAATTACAGCTAGAGAAATTTTAGTGGGAACTCATAAAGATTTGCCTGAAGATAGAGAAGTCTTGATTATTCCTCCCTTTACTTTGTTAAAAGGAGTGGGAGAGATTTTACTCAGTCAGAAGAATTATTCTTTAGGTGGACAAAATTTTTATCCTGCCAAGGAAGGCGCTTTTACAGGAGAGATTAGTCCTGTACAACTCCTGGATTTAGGGTGTAGCTATGCCCTGGTGGGACATTCAGAGCGTAGGCATATTTTAGGTGAGAAAAGTGATTTTCTGGCCAGTAAGGTAAAGGCGGGGTTGGAAGCAGGTTTAAAGATTATTTTTTGTATAGGAGAGACCTTAGAAGAGCGTAAGGCTGGGAAAATCAAGGAAGTTTTAACTAGTCAGCTGGAAGAGGGGTTAAAAGAAGTGGAGAAAAATTTAGCCCCAGAACTGCTTACCATAGCCTATGAACCAGTGTGGGCCATTGGTACTGGAGAAGTGGCCGGAGAAGAAGATATTTTAGAAGCCCATGCATTGATCCGTGATTGGTTAAAAAATAGATTCGCCAGTGGAGATAAGATGCGTATTCTTTATGGTGGTAGTGTAAAGCCTGATAATGCGGCTAAAATTCTAAGCCTTGACAATGTCAATGGAGTACTGGTAGGTGGTGCAAGTTTAAAGGCAGAAAGTTTTAATCAAATTATTTTGGCTTAAGGCCCATAAAGGAGGAAGGGGATTGGAAAGCTTAATTATCACCATTCACATAATTGCTTGTATTGCTTTGGTTATTTTAGTTCTCTTGCAGTCTGGAAAAGAAGGAATGGGTGTTATTTTTGGAGGTGGCAGCAGTAGTGTTTTTGGAAGTTCTGGCGCTGGAGGATTACTGGCTAAATTAACTGCTGGAGCTGCTATTATCTTTTTTATAACCTCACTTACTTTTACTTATATGTCTGCTAGAAAACATGTGCAGACCACTTCTTCCATTGTTCTGGACAATCCTGTGGAAGCACCTGTGGCTCCTGCCCAGGAAAAAGCTAAAGAAAATGCTGGACAAAAATAAAAGGAAGGTTTATAGACCTTTTCCTCTTGCTTGATGGTTCTTTGTAAGTTTTTAAATGAGGTAAAAGCCGAAGTGGTGGAACTGGTAGACACGCCATCTTGAGGGGGTGGTGGGCCACGCCCGTGGGGGTTCGAGTCCCCCCTTCGGCACCACAAAGTAAGTAAAGGTCCTTAAGGCAAGCTTAAGGACCTTTTTTATTATGCAGTAAACTAGGTTAATTGCCTGTCCTGGGTTCTTCCAAATTTATCTAAAAACTATGAAATTGAAAAAATAAAAATTTAATCATCGCCTTATTTTCAAGCGTAAGTATACTTATATTGACTCATTTTAATATTTTAACTAGTTATTTTATATGGTTATGGTCTTGGTTAGTTTTAATCTATTAAGT
This sequence comes from Desulfonauticus sp. 38_4375, assembly GCA_001507915.1. Lineage (GTDB taxonomy): Bacteria > Desulfobacterota > Desulfovibrionia > Desulfovibrionales > Desulfonatronovibrionaceae > Desulfonauticus. The sequence continues at coordinate 2,096 of LGER01000092.1, forward strand.
ATAAGCTAGGTATTTTAGGGTTGTTTTGGTTTTAGATGGACAAGTTAAATGTACTTATTTTTAAAAATGAGATTGAAAACATATATTTTATTACCTAAATAAAAATATTCAAGTTTGCAATGAAACCTCAATTTATTTTTGTATATGGCACATTGCGGCGAGATTTTAAGAGCAAGATGCATAGCTTTTTAGCTGAGCATGCTGATTTTATAGGTAGAGCTACTTATCAAGGTAAGCTCTATAAGATTGACTACTATCCTGGTGCTGTTCCTTCTAATAATCCTAAAGATGTGGTATATGGGGAAGTTTACCAGCTTCGTGAACCTGCTTTGGTTTTGTCCAAGCTAGATGAATACGAAGAATGTGGTCCCAAATTCCCTAGCCCCACAGAATACATTAGAAAAGTTCAAGCTGTTCAACTTGAAAAGAAAGAAACTCTCTTGGCCTGGATTTATCTTTATAATCTCTCTATAAAAAACTTGCAAAGGATTTTTTCAGGAAATTTCTTAGAGTAAGCTGCTTGTAGACTTGCTTTGTTGAAATAGCTCAAAGAAGCCTTCCTAAATAATATTTTTTTCTATTAGTTTTCCTTTAGATGTTAAAAAGTTATTTATGAAATAATCCACTTAAAATTTAGAAATTTTATAAGAAAATAAAAGAAATAAGAAAATTTTCTGCGATCTTTCCAGAAAATTTTCTTATTTTTCAGAAAAATGTGAAAAATACATTTAAAAATTAAAAGGTTATTAAAAAAAGATGGTATAAAAGTTTTTGAAAAAAATTATTTACTTTTTTAAATGATATGAACTATAAACAAAATTATAGTTTAGTTTTTAAAGAAAATTAAAATGGTTAAATAAGAGGATATTTTTTAAGTAAATGTTATAAAATGTATAGGGGGGGATTATGACAACAAAGAAAATCAATAAAATTTTAAAAAAAAGCGCAAGTCCTCTTACTCCAGAGCAAACCATAGCCTGGGTAAATACCTATGGACGCCATTATCGGATTTATGCTTGGGGGTTTTTCTTTGTGGTTCTTTGTATCATTTTTGGAGTTATTTGGTGGGATGTGGGAGAAATAAATAAGGATGTACTTTATTCCTTTGGTTTTGTAGTGATAGTAACTTTTTTATTAGCTATGTGGACCCTAAGAAATTTAAATAAGAATTGGCAAGGAGAGGTAAAAGATCTCTTTGTGAAGAAGGTACGTATACGTCGAGAAAATGCACCAGATGAAATAGGTTTTAGGCCTATGATTAAAATTAGAACAGATAGGGGAAAGAATATTACTTTGCGTGTACCAGAAAACCTTTTTAATTACTTTAAAAAAGGAGATCGTGTTTTTAAGGTTTCTGGGTTTGATTGGCCGGAAAAAGTGGATTTGGATACTTCAGAACGAGTTTGTCTGGTATGCAGTGGCCTTTTTACTCAGGGTAGTGGCCAGTGTCCTCGTTGTAGGGCTCCAGAACCTGACCATGCGACTTTAAAACATTTAGCTGCAAGAACATGAAATAATATTTCTTCAGTTGGATGTGGTTCGTATTTTTATGTTTCAAGGTGTGGAAATTTTTAAATTTTAATTAATTAGTGGATTTAAGGCAGAGAGATATAATTCCTTAACTTTAAAAGATGCACGCGACTTATATTTTGAGAGAATAATAAGTCATTTATGTGCATCAGGGAGGAAAATAGAATGAAAAGTATTTTCTTGTGTCTAAGTAAGTTAGTTTTTTTACTTTTCCTTTTTGGGGGACAAGTCATGGCTTTTCAGTATGGTTATGATTACAATCAGCCGAGTCAACAGGTAAGTCCTTCTCAGGTTAACATAGCAGGCAGTTGGAAAAGTACAGAGGGGGTGGTGACGCTTGTGCAACAGGG
>LGER01000093.1 GCA_001507915.1 Desulfonauticus sp. 38_4375
AAATTTTCACCAGGGTAATTGAGAGGAAAAATCATCTTGACTACCCTGGTGAGTGAAGATAATTTCTTTTGAATCAGGGCGGTTAACTCAGTGGTTAGAGTGCCATCTTCACACGGTGGAAGTCCGGGGTTCAAATCCCCGACCGCCCACCACCTGTCCTTAGAGAGTTATCCTTGGAAATTGTACTTTTTGAGCCAGAAATCCCACCCAATACCGGCAATATTGCCCGTCTGTGTGCTGCCACCACTACTCCTTTACACCTAATAGAGCCTTTGGGTTTTAAGCTAGAAGATAAATATTTGAAAAGGGCTGGCCTGGATTATTGGCAATATCTAAACTTAAGAGTGTGGAAAAGCTGGAGTGATTTTTATCAAAACCAGGCTCCAGATAAAAGGCTGGTGTTTACCAGCGCCAGGCAGGGAGAAATTTACACAGAGTTTTCTTTTACTGAGAAGGATGTACTGGTTTTTGGGCCAGAGAGTAGAGGTCTTCCTGAATATATTTTAGCCCAAAGTCCTTTTCGCATAAGAATTCCTCTCTGGGGAAAGGTGAGGAGTTTAAACCTTTCCACTGCAGCAGGAATTGTTCTCTATGAAGCCTACAGACAGATAGGAGTGTTAAAGGAAGGATAGGAAGATTTTTGTCTTTCTTCCTATCCTTCTTATTTTTTTAAGCTACTCCTTCTTTTTTATTTTTATAGATCTGCCAGAAATAAACTAGAGCAATAATACCAATTCCAACTATATCTGTAATAAGATGAGGATGATAACAGAGAAAAGTGCCAAGAGCAAAGATAATCCATTCTGGGATAGTGGTTTTTCTTACTAAATAACCCATGGTAAGGGCAGAAAAGGCTATTGTGCCCACAGTAGCACTAAAAAAAGCCATACCTATTTCAGGCCAGCTGCCAGCAAGCAACGTGCCTGGCACATAAGCGAAAAGAAAAGGTACTACGTATAATAACTTGGCAAATTTAAAGGAAGTCCAACCTGTTTTCCAGGGGTCAGCGCCGGCAATGGCTGCTCCAGCATAGGCAGCTACACATACAGGAGGCGTAATATTGGAGTCCTGGCTAAACCAATAAACAATCATGTGAGCAGCTATGGCCATGGTAGCTTCGTGTCCCTGCCAGATGGGCATTTGTTGCATGATTTCAGTAAGGGCAGGTACAGCTAACACAGCAGTAATAAGGTAAGAAGCTGTTACTGGTACACCCATACCAAGGACCAAAGAGGCTAACCCAATAAGAAAAATGGCCACAGGTAAACTGCCCTTAGAAAGAGAAATAATGATATCTGAAAACTTTAAGCCTATTCCTGAAAGGGCAATGGTACCTACGATTATACCAATTACTCCTACTGTAGCGCCAATAACCAGAGTGCTTTTGGCCCCAGTAATAATGGCCTCCCAGATTTCCTTAAGGCCCATTCTGTGCTCTTTGTCAAATTGACTGATTACAATACAGGAAAGGGTGGCCCAGAAAGCAGAATTACCCGGCGAATAACCTAATAACATCATCACAACGATAATTATTAAGGGCAAGGATTTGTACCAGTGCTTTTTAAATATTTCTCCTGGTTTGGGTAATTCTCCCTCTTCCAAGCCTTTAATATTGTGTTTTTTGGCTTCAAAATGGACCATGGTAAGTACAGACAGGAAATAGAGAATAGCTGGGAAAATGGCCATTTTCATTATTTCTACATAGGGAGTATTGGTTAATTCTGCCATCAAAAAGCCACCTGCACCCATGATAGGAGGCATAAACATTCCACCAATAGAGGCAGCAGGTTCAATGGCCCCAGCTACATGGGGTCTAAACCCTGCCTTTTTCATCAAGGGAATGGTAAAGGTGCCTGTGGAAACTGTATTGGCAATGGCTGAGCCAGATACAGAGCCAAAAAAAGCAGAGGCAATCACCGAAACCTTGGCTGGCCCGCCTACAGTTTTACCGGCCAGGGCCAGGGGCCATTCAATGAAAAATTTCCCCACTCCAGATTTTTGTAAAAAGGACCCAAAGAAAATAAAAAGAATTACATAAGTCACCAGAACATTGGCCATAACCCCAAAAATACCGTTTTGTTCCAAAAAGAGAACTGTGGAGAGCCTTTCCAGGCTAAAGCCCCTGTGGGCAAAAAGGGAGGGGAAATAGCGGCCATAAAGACCATAGATTAAAAAGAATATACCACATAAGGTCATGGACCAGCCCAAGACCCTTCTGCAAACCTCTAGAGATAAGAGTATGCCAATAATAGAAACTATAAAATCTAATTGAGTATATACTCCTGCCCGATAGTTTAGGTTTTCAAATTCCAGCATCCAATAACCAACACAAAAAGCAGCTAATAAGGCCAGACAAATATCAAAAAAAGTGGGTCGTTCTTGGTTAGATTTTCTCCAGAAAGGAAAGTAAAGGAAAATCATCACGTAAGTTATAAGTACATAAATTCCACGATTATACTGGGCAGAAATGGGCCTGATTCCAGAAGAATAAAAATAAAGAAGGACCATGATTAGTCCTAGGATAGAGGCAATAATGTGCCAAATACCCTTTAATTTTCTTCCGCTTCTGGATTCTTTGGAGATGATTTTTTTTAGTTCTTGTTTTTGTTCTTCAGCTAATTGGATGTCCTGTTCTAACAATTTTTCTTCGCTCATATCTACTCCACAAAAGAAAATTTTTAGATAAAAAAGACCAGGCTTAGATACAAGCCTGGTCAGAAAATAGCAAATATAATTTCTAAATTACTTTAAATCAGGCACTTTCACGCCCATTTCTTTCCAGAATTTAGCTGCCCCAGGATGAACAGGAATGGAAACGCCCCTTAAACCATTTTCTATGGACATTTCTTTGGCTGTCTTTTTGATGTTTACCATGTGTTTTAGACCTTCTGGAGAGTAAATGGCCTTTACACTGCGGTAAACTACATCTTCAGGGACATTTTGGTTGGCACACCAGTAAGCAGCATCCTGGAAGGAAAGTACTGGTTTGGTCTGGTTAGAATAGGTATTGGCTGGAATTTCTAAAGGGGTATAAAAGGGATAAACCTTGTAAAAACCTGTTTTTTCAGCGTCTTTATGAACATCAATGAGTTTGATTTTATCTCTAGTAGCAGCTTCAATAATGGCAGCTGTGGGATAGCCAGCAAAGACCCAGAAGGCGTCAATCTTACCATCATTAAAGGCTGCTGCAGCAGCACTATATCCCAGGAATTGAGGAGAGAAGTTGTCCCATACTCCAATGTGTCTGAAAAACCTTTCAGCAGCAGTAGCTGCACCAGAACCTGCATTACCTACAGCTACTCTTTTTCCTTTTAAATCCAGAGCAGAATTGATGCCTGAATCCGCCCTTACTACCAGCTGAGCAGGGGCGCCATAAAGGTAGGCTACGGCTCTGACATTAGTATATTGGTTGGTATCTTTGGGAAGTTTACCCACTCTGCCCAAGTAAGCGTCTCCAGAATAAACGATTCCAAAGTCAATGTCCCCCTTGTCCAAAAGTTTTAAATTGGCAGTAGAGCCTCCTGTGCCCTCTGCAGAAATTTCAATGTCTGCATACTTTTTTTGGACAAAAACAGAGATACCATTGGCAAAATATTGGAAGGTTCCACCTACAGGACCACCTCCAAAGGACAGAAAAGTTTTGGCCGATACAGGCAAATTAAAACTCAAAACAAGACCTAAAATAGCCGCTAAGCTAATAAACCATTTTTTAAACATACCCACTCCTTTTTTTGGTTTTTGGGATAAAACTTTTGGCCTAAACTTAAATCAAAGATGAGGGTTTTCGTCAAGAAAAAGATGTCTTTTTTTGAGTTAGAGTCAGATTAAACCTTTCATTATTTTCCTAAAAAGAAAGTTGTGTCCATATAATTGTGTAAAATTAAGAGCCAAGGCAAGGTCTCTGGTTTAAAATGGTAAGCGGAAAAACAAACCCAAACCGGAGGTGACC
>LGER01000094.1 GCA_001507915.1 Desulfonauticus sp. 38_4375
CAGAAATGTCCTTTAGATGTCCCAATTTTATCAGAGGATAGGCTAACTTGGCCAAAAAACGAGTCCAGTTTAGCCCTTCAATGAGATTGCCAATAAAGACTCCCAGGGAGACATAAAAGATAAGCTTAACCAAGGGGAAAATAAAAGTAGTTACTTCCATGCTACAATAAAAAAAGGAGAGGCTTTAAAAGGCCTCTCCTGGGTTTAAGTAAGGTTTTTTAGCTGTGTTTGGTCTTTTGCCATTCTGTGGCTGGACGCAGGATAAAGTTTTCTCCTATCGTAGATATTACCTGGTGGGCTTTTAGTTCAGTAATACTTTCCGTAAGTTTTTCTTCTGGAGCGAGCCAGCGGGGTTTTATATTTTCCATGGTCAGGGGTTTATCTTCGCTTTGGAGGGCTGCTAAAATTAAATAGAGGGAAGTACCATCAATACTTAGTCCCAGATTAAATATTTTTTGTTCCATAAATTACTCCTAAAACCTTTTTAATTTAGTTAAGTTATAAACTTTTAGGCCTCTGCCTGGAAAATAACCCGGGTCTAGTAAAAAAGATAAAACCAGGTTATCTTCTTTTGATATTCTAAGCAGGAAAGGGCAGGTTGTAAATACAAAGGCAGAGGATAAGAAAGAGTAAGAGGAATTTACCTTTTTTTCCTCCTTGAGTTTGCCTGAGCTATTGTTTAGCATTGAGTCCTGGGGTGAGGTAATTTTTGTGAGGAATGAAAAAGGAGGTAGACAAATGAAGGTAGTGGCTTTTAACGGTAGTCCTCGTAAAGATGGTAATACCTTTGAATTATTAAATATTGTTTTGCAGGAACTGGAAAAAGAAGGCATTTCCACAGAGTTTATTCAGGTAGGCAAGCAAAAGGTAAGAGGATGTATAGCCTGTTATAAGTGTTTTAAGAAAAAAAATAAAAGATGTAGTATAGATGATTTTATCAATGAATGCATTGCCAAAATGGTAGAAGCAGATGGCATTTTGCTGGGTTCGCCTACTTACTTTTGTAATGTAAGCACAGAGATGAAAGCCCTAATTGAGAGGGCAGGTATGGTCTCCAGAGCCAATGACGATATGTTTAAGAGAAAGGTTGGAGCAGCAGTGGTTGCTGTACGCAGGGCCGGAGCTATTCCTGTATTTCAGGCCCTAAATACCTTTTTTACCTTTGCCCAGATGATTATTCCAGGCTCCAGTTATTGGAATTTGGGAGTGGGGCGAGAGAAAAAAGAGGTCTTAAAGGATGAGGAAGGAATAAGAACCATGCAGGTACTGGGTCAGAATATGGCCTGGCTGTTAAAGAAGCTGGCAAAGTAAAGGGTAGAGAGATGTCTATCTGGTATAACTTGCTCCAGGTTGAGATTGACCTTAAAAAACTAACCAGAAATTATCTCTTTTTTAAAAAAAGGGCCTTAAATCCCATTCCAGTAATTAAGGCAGATGCCTATGGCCACGGGCTGGTGCCTGTGGCCCTTTCTTTTGCTAGGGCAGGAGCCAAGGCCTTTGCTGTGGGCAGTGTAGAAGAGGCTGTGGTTTTAAGGTTAGCTCCCTTTGAAGGGGAGATTATCTCCCTTTTAGGTCCTGTTTTTCCCAGGGATTACGAGCTTATTTTAGAAGAGCAAATTATTCCCTTTGTTTACAATTTTGAACAATTGTTGCGTTTACAAGAACTGGCTGCCAGGGAAAAAAAGCAGGTAGCTCTGGCCTTAAAATACGATACAGGTATGGCCAGATTGGGGTTTAAGCCAGAAGATTCAGAAAAAATTCTGGAAATAATTAGAGCCAGTCAGTGGCTAAAACCCATATATCTTGCCTCTCATTTGGCCAGTGCTGATGTCCTGGAGAGTTCTTTTGTCAGGGAGCAAAAAAATATTTTTGAAGGGGTAGCTGAGTTCTGGCAAAAACAGGGCTTTTACTTGCAAAAGACCCTGGCCAATTCTGCCGGAATACTGGCCTATCCAGAGCTTCATTATGAGGTGCAAAGGCCTGGGATTGGGCTTTATGGGAGCAATCCCTTTTATGGGACCAGGCTTGAGTCCCTGGGAGAGGGGTTAGAGAGTGGTATGAGCGTTAAGGCACCCATTTTACACCTCCATACCTTAAAAAAAGGTCAGAGTGTAAGTTATGGCCAGACCTTTGTTGCTCCTAGGGATTTAACCGTGGCAGTGGTAGGAGTGGGCTATGCTGACAATTATTCCAGACGCCTTTCCAATAGGGGCTGGGTATGTATAAAGGATAAGAGGTGTCCTGTTTTAGGTCGGGTTTGCATGCAGATGATTGTGGTGGATATAAGTAATGTCCCTGGAGTGGAGCCTGGAGAATGGGCTTATCTTTTGGGTGGCCCGGGAAGAAACAAAATTTTGCCAGAAGAATTGGCGAAGTGGTGGCAGACCATTACCTATGAGGTCTTTTGTTTACTTGGTCAAAATCCAAGGACTTATGTTTAGGGATGGGCTATTTGCTTATTGTAGGTCCCAAGCTCAAAGACAGGGACTTTGAGATCAGAGAAAAGTATAGGGAAAAGATACGAGAAAAGTTAAGTCATTTGGGCATTGTTTTGCAGGAATATGTTTGGATTTGGGATAGGAAAAATTGGCTGAAACTGGTCGTGGGCAAATATGAAAAGGCAGAAGATAGTGTTTACTTACAGAGGTTTTTGCAAAAAAATGGCTTTAAAACTGAGTTCTTAGAAAATCCAGACTGGGAAAAATGAAAAAGGTTTTATTGGTTTATCCTCCCTGTTTTTATGCCAGGCCCCAGGATGAAGATCATCTGGTAATGCCCATAGGCCTTTATTATCTGGGTGCTTTTCTTAAGGAAAAGGGTTTTGAGGTTAGCTTGCTTAATGGGCACGAAGTGGAGCTAAGTGCTCAAGCTGTGGAAAGGGTTTTAAGAAGAGAATTGCCAGATGTGGTGGGTTTTTCAGCTTTTAATGCCAACAGGGTCAATGTGTTAAAATGGGCCAGATGGGTAAAGGAGTTTTTGCCCTCTGCGCATACTGTGGTGGGAGGAGTGGCAGCCACTTTTATGAGTGAATACTTTTTGGCTCATTCAGAAGTTGACTTTGTAATCAGGGGGGAAGGTGAGCTTACTTTTTTAAACCTATTAAAGGCACTGGAAGATAAGCAGGACTTAAGGCAAATAAAAGGACTTGCCTTTAAGCAAGAAGGCGAAATTATTATAACTCCAGAGGCCGAGTTTATTGAAGATTTGGATTCTTTGCCCAATCCAGCCAGGTATTTTACCTATAATCATGTATTATTGGGAAGGGGATGTCCTTATAACTGCGTTTTTTGTGCTTCACCTAAGTTTTGGCAGAGAAAGGTCCGCTTTCATTCTGCAGACTATTTTGTAGAGCAATTGAAGCTTTTAAAGGCAAAGGGGGTAAACTTTTTTTATTTTTCTGATGACACCTTTACTTTAAAAAAAGATCTGGTTCTAAGCGTTTGTGAAAAGATTAAAAAGGAAAAGTTAAATATTAACTGGTTTGCCATTTCCAGGGTAGATGCTCTGGATGAAGAAATAGTAAAAGCCATGCGGTTGGCTGGATGTATTCAAATAAGCTTTGGCATTGAAAGTGGAGATGAAAATATTCGGAAAAAACTAAATAAAAATATAACCCTGGAGGATGCCAGAGAGGCGTTTAAATTATGTAAAAAATACTCCATTTTACCCAGGGCCTATTTTATCTATGGAAATCCAGGAGAAAGTGAAAAGAGTATAGATAGGAGTATTGAATTTATAGAAAAGACAAAGCCCCTTAATGCCATTTTTTATGTCTTACATGTGTTTCCTGGGACCAAACTCTACGAACAATTGTGGCAGCAAGGCAAGATAGATGCTTCAGTGTGGGAAAAGGAAGGAGAAGACTTACTCTATTTTGAAGTGGATAAGCAACTAGAGGCTCAAAAAG
>LGER01000095.1 GCA_001507915.1 Desulfonauticus sp. 38_4375
GTGCCACATGCCTCAAAGGGACGCCTTGGAGTATTGAGCCACACATCCACACCTTGAACAAGGTGCCTGGCAATATTTATGTCGTAGTTTTCCAAAAATATAAATCTATGCCTAACTTCACTATCCCTTGCAAACTCAACTATTTCTCTAATTAGTCTTTTGCCTTCTTCGTCCTTTGGATGTGCCTTTCCAGCAAACACAAATTGCACAGGATGTTCTTTAGATGTAATGATCTTCTTCAATCTTTCTTTATCCTTAAGTAGCAAGTTTGCCCTTTTATATGCTGTAAACCTCCTGGCAAATCCAATGGTTAGAGCATCCACATCAAACACACTTCCCACTTCATCAAGAATATGCTTTGGTGCATTTCTTCTAGCATATTGTTTTGTCATCATGTATCTACAAAATCTAATTAACCTTGCCCGACTAAGCTCCCTTGCACGCCAGAGCTCCTCTTCATATATCTTGTCAATACCATCCCTTATTGTCTCTTCACTTTCCAAATACCATTTTGGAGATATGTGTCTTTCAAAAAGAAGGTGATTTTCTATGGAAATCCAGGAGGTCACATGTACACCATTTGTAACATACTTTATGGGAACCTCTTCTAAAGGCCTCTCTGGCCACACATGGTGCCACATTTTCCTTGCTACAAGACCATGAAGCTTACTTACGCCATTCCAGAATTGGGTAAATCTAAGGCCAAAAATAAACATGCAAAATTTACCACCAGGATCATATCTCCATCCCTTTTGCCCCCAGGAGATTATCTCCTCAACTGGCACTTTAAATATCTGAGTATAAGATTCAAGGTAAGGTTTTATCATATCTACTGAAAATTGATCATAACCTGCTGCAACTAGAGTATGTGTTGTAAACACATTGGTCCTTGCCAGAAATTCCATTGCCTCGTTCAAATTTAGATTAAAGTGCCTCATGACCTGGGCTAGACGCTCAATACAAACAAAGGAACAATGTCCTTCATTTAGGTGGCATACTGTTGGGAACCTACCAAGTTTTTCAAGTAATTTCATGCCCCCTACTCCGAGCAAAATCTCCTGAGCCAGCCTTATATGTGGCTCTCCTACATAGAGGCGGGATGTTATATCCCTTATCTCTGGTGGATTATCCCTTAAATTTGTATCAAGGAGAAACAGCTCAATGCGTCCCACATCAATTTGCCATGCCCTTGCTTTTATAATTCCCATTGGGGAGGGAATCTCTATATAGATCTTGTTTCCATCTTTATCCCTTACCCTCTTAATTGGAAGATAAAAGATATCTGTTTCTGGATATTCCTCCATCTGCCAACCATCGTTGGTCAAAAACTGCTTAAAATAACCATATCTGTAAAAAAGTCCAATACCCACAAGAGGAAGTGAAAAATCTGATGCTGCCTTAAGATGGTCACCAGAAAGTATACCAAGACCACCAGAGAATATTGGAAGACTTTCATGAATACCGTATTCCATTGAAAAATAGGCTATAGAACTCTCAGGTGGCAGGCCTATGTCTTCAGGTAGTTTTTTGTTTAAAACCTCTTGTTCAAATAGTTCCCTTACTTCCCCTAATTGTTTCACCAAAGATTCATTTGCTGCAAGCCCTTCCAGTTCATCCTGTGACAGCAGGTCACTAAACATAATAAGTGGATTTTGCCTTGCTTCTCTCCACTTCTCTGGAGCCACACGCCTTAGAACATCAATTGCTTCAAGTCGCCATGACCACCATAAATTATTTATCAAAGTGCCAAAAAATGAAACTTTTTCTGGGATACTTGGATATACTTGAAAGGACTTAAATATCTTCATGGTTCCCTCCTACTGTTTTTTAATTTTAATTTTTTTTAACTTGATTAAAACCCTATATAATTCACTCACTCCCCATGCCTGTGCTAAACACCCCCTTTGCACATGGGGATAATCTCCATCCATAATTTCTGGAATATGTCCCACACATCCTGTATTCAACAATATTTTAGATGAGCTTAGCAAACTCAAACAATAATCTAAAGCCTTATCTCCATAACACATAAAATAACCCTCAACAAATAAAGGAAACATCCATGTCCATGCAGTGCCATTGTGATATGCTGGCTTTCTCATGGTGTCTTCATCCCCAATGTATCTACCTTTATAAGGATAAAAGCTATCAGATATGGCCTCCTTTGGGATTGAGACCAAGGAGTAGCTAACTCTTGTATCAGCCAAAGACCTAATGCCACCAGGGATTAGAAGATAGGAAGTTTTATCTAAGATGGAGCTTATCTGTTTTCTATTATCTATAAGTCCTAAAGTTATTGAAAGTAATTGATTTGGCCTTAAGTGATCATCTGCCTTTGCACAATTTGCTGGCTCAAAACCTTCACAATGCAAACAATCAGATAAATAACCCAAAGAACTACTAAAATAAAATCTTTCTACGCTATCTCGCACCCTTTGTTTCATCTTATCCCAGCTCATACCCTTTATGCAAAAATCATTTTCAGGATCTATCTTTTCCATAACACAAAGTGTCCTATACCAGAGCGCCTGTATCTCTATGGGATATCCCTCTCTTGGGGTACATGCAGGATAATTTGTATCCATCCATGTAAAATGTGGTGGACTGTATATTAGACAGCTTTCCTCATCCATCTTGATCCTATTTTCTGTGCCTTGAATATAATTTTTTACTATTGAGACGATAATCTCACCTAGCGACCTATCTCCTGCCTTTGTATCAAGCATTGACATACCTATTTTTTCCCTGACCTCCCCACATACCACACAAAACCAAAGGGGGGCATCTGATGTATCCCTGTTTAATGGGGTGCTTCCCTTGATTAAATTTGGAAGTGTACCATTTTGCTCATACATACCAAAATATTTTAATATATCCAATGCAAGATCAAATCTTCCATCCTCAACTAATGCCCTTGTGTATATTAATGAATCCCTCCCCCAATCCAAAAACCATGGAAAACCAGCAACAACGCTCAATGCAACCTTATTTTTTACCAAAAATCTCTCCATTGAAGCTTTTAGGCCTTTAGAAAATGTATATTTTTTCTCCTGCATCTCATAGGACAAATCTTCAAATAATTCCTCGTCCTTATTTACCGATGCAACTAAATAAAACCCTTGTCCTTCTTTTAAATCCACCTCAAAATAGCCTGGGCTAAAAAGATCATTGTAAGGATCCATGCCCCTTTCTTTGTCCATTTTTAGATAAACCATATAACTCCACTCTGGCTCAAGGACAAATCTACCTGAAGATACCATCATCTTTAGTTTAGCATTATCATGTGGATGAAACAAAAACCCCCTATCAATATTAGAGATTGCCTTTGGATAAATCTTTTCAGCTCCCATGTATGCCTTGGTATTTTCATGATGGGACCTTGATTCTAGATCTGGCCTTAGGATTATCTTTACATCATCTGTCTCCTCGTCATCTTCTTTTGATAGGTATCTAAAAAATTTTATTTTTACCTCATTATCTTCATTTGAAAGTTCCACAGTGATTGTAACATGGATGTGTTTTCCAATACCAGTTGGCACATAAAAATCCCATTTTGCCCTGTTTTCAAAATCAAAATAAAACCTCTGCATGAGTTCTTTACTTAAATATTCACTATATCCCTGGTGAATTACCCAAATTCGCAGCCTTGTGAACATTACCCATCTATCATCTAAATATTCAGGATTTATATTTGCAGAAAGTATTGCATTATATTTTGTATCAAGTTCTGACCACCACACTGGTATATAACTTACAGCACCCCTTTTATTAGATGCAAGATATGTAAATTCATTTTTCATTAATTCATGTCTAAAAAACTTATTCTTTATCTCATCATCTTGA
>LGER01000022.1 GCA_001507915.1 Desulfonauticus sp. 38_4375
TATCTAACAAACCAATTTTGTTATCCTCTGTTTCATTGTCTAGATTTATTATAGAATAAATGCCACTTTCTAATGCTGCTAATTTATAAGCAAAGCCTTTAGATAAAGATGTTCCAATATTACTAGATACTCTTTTAAATGCTTTCAATTTATCATCATCCCATTTGCTAATGAAAAATCTATCCCCTCCGCTTCTTTTTTTTAGTTGTATAGCAACAGCGTTTCTTCCTCCTTCTTTTTTTGCTTTATCTTTCAACAATTTATTTGCTTCTCTAATCATGTGTTTTAAACTTGCTTTGTGATGACAAATAAGAATACCTGCTGAAATAGAAATATCTTTCCCCTTACCTAGATCTACAGATAGTTTACCAGGCCTCAAATTAAAACTATCCTTTATATCTTCGCTTATAATTTTATCTTTTTCATTATAAATTACCTTAAAAGCAGATTTATAATATTTACTAATTTCTTCTGCAGCTAATAAAGCCTTATCCATAGGTAGTACAGCACAAACATCATCTCCACCAGCATATATGAGTTTACCTTCATGTTTTTTCACTATCTTTGCTACTCCATATATAGCAAAGTCTCCCAAGGATTCAGAAATAGAAGCATGTATTGATGGAGTTAAATTACGTTTAGGTACCTCACGAAAGATTTTCTTCCAATTTTCTGAATAAATCTTTTCAATCTTACCCTGTTCTATTTTGGATTTAATTTCTGGATGCATTATGGAATCCCAGGTAGAAGCTATAGTCTCTCCCCCTACAAGTTTACCCATACTATCTCCATCCATTAATAAAATGGCGTAATAACGATCCTGATTATCTATATCTTTCTCTTCTTCGTGTATTTCTTGAGCTATCTTTATCTTTTGTCTGTAATCTGTAATATTTTCTCGCTTAAAATATTCATTAAGAGCCATATAGGTTGTGCTTGGGAAACCTTCTGCTACTTTACTAAAGGTGCTTTGTAGAATATGTTTTTGGTCCTCTTTTATGCAGTAAGGAGCTAATCTTTTAGTTAAACATATGGAACAAAGATGCTCATTTTTTTTAAAATCTGTACTTGTATCTCCTCCATATGCACTTCTTACTTTATCCCAAAAAGAGTCAATGTATTTTTTATATTCATTGGCAGACATGTCTTGATTATATTTTTTAGAATGCAAAACCTCAAATTCACCACACATATGACACTTTTCCCCAGGTTCATCTTCTCTTTCAACTATTTTCTTTGTTTTTTCTGCAGCTAAAGCTGCCTGGCATAGCGTATGAGATACAGAATACAATACTCCTATCCCAGATTTTTCATAATTTGGTTTATTTTTAATCATTTCGTAAAAATATTGGAATAATGTAAAATTTTCTTTATATGCCTTTACAGGTAAAAGCTGTACTATCTCTTTTTGATCACTTATCTTAAGCATTCTAATAGAAGCCCATTTTATTTCCCAAAAATTTTCATTTTGTCGTTTAAATAAAAATTTAATATATTTTTTTTCGTCCTCACTTAGTTCTATCCTTGAATACAACTCTTCAACAACTTTTAAATAAATGTTTTTCCATGAATTTAATATAGATTCTTTTATTTCTACTGCGATGTCTTCTGATTTACTAAAAGGTACAAGAAATAAAAATTTATTAGGGAAAGAAGCTATTTCAGACTCTTGATTTAGAAAATCTCTTACTTCATAAATCTTCCACTCTTTCTCTAAATACTTATTAACTAAAAATTGATCTATAAGAGAAGGATAGAGAACATGATCTGGGCCTAAATTCTCCATTATCCATCTAATGCCTTCAAAGGCAAGATAAGATAAAAATACAGAACCTACCCAATAATCTCTTAGCTTTCTGGCATTTTCAATAAACCCCTGAACTGGAGTTATACTAAACACCATCATGCCCAAATCATCGTCTCCACCAAGGTCAAAACAAGATTGGATTGCCGAAACCAGGGCATTGTGTTGCCATATAGAATGATCTGGAAATCTGGTATCAGCAGGCAATCTATGCCATAGGGCACCAATCCCTCCCACATTTTCAGTAGCAAGCCTAAATCTTAAAACCAAATGAGTATAAAAAAAACGAGCTATTGCGAATTTCTTTGGATCATTTTTAAATCTATCTGAAAATCCACCTTTTCCAGGTCTTACCCCGATTTCTTTTTTTATAAAGTCAGTTAAACTTTGGAAAATTTGCTCTCCATCAACATCTTCTAGATTAACTGTTATTTGAGCTTTCTCTCCTGTAGGATGAGTAAGTACTGGACTTTTAGTAAAATCCACCGCACCACTTTTTTCTTCATCTGATGAGTATCCTACTATCTGACCTCGCTCAAAACCTGAAGCAATACCATCTGCTTTTTTCCAAAAATCATTATTGGGGGGAGTCACTCCAAATAAGTCAACAATTTTTTTAGCCCGCTCCACATGCCTTTTTATATCAAAACACTTATCAAACGGGTCATGCATATATGCCCAAAATTTATTATCCCAGTAGTTGGATGATAAATCTATACCCATTTGTTTCCTCCTGATTTCTTCTCAATTTTTTTACACAATCTATTTAAGGTTTCAGAAAAAAGATGAAACGATTCTGATGTATCATTAAAGGACTTAAAATTATAAGGCAGAAATAAGATTTGGCCTTGGTAATTTCCATTTTTCAATTTTCTTACATGTAAAAATAAAACCTTTGCATGTCTATTATCTTTTATGTAATCAGGGACATTCTCACCTTTTGCTTCAATAGGTTTTGCCACAAGACCTCTTTTTTCAAAATTATGCTTTTTTTCAAGTGAAAGGCGTCCCTCTCTATATACTAATCCAACATTTGATAAAGCATCTTGCCAGGTTTGTTCAGGATTAAATTGAATTAACCTTGAGTATTGACTAAACGATGTATAGTTCTTTAAATTTCCAGATTTTAATGGTTTATTAATTTGCTGTACTTCTTCACAATACATAGATCCAAACCCATTTCTACTTTTAGCACCTAATCCACCAAAATTTATTAAATAAGCAAGAGATTTTTCAACTTCCCCAAAAATATCTTTTCTACACTTTAAAACTAACTTAAAACTACTACCAACATCAATATATTCCTTATGAACTATATTCCCTTGACCTTTTTTATTCAATGTTCCATAGGCAAGATAGTGTAATACATCTAAAGGTGGTAATTTTCTACCTTTACATATTGCTATATATTTCTTACCGCTAAATATAGACTTTGAAATCTTAAGATTACAATCTGTAATATCTAAGCATACGTTGGATTTAATATCTGTATTTCCAAACAACTCACTTTCTTTTTCATAGAGTTCTTCAATATCTTCTATGCCACATGTAGCTCTCCACCAAAATCTTAGCATCCCCTTAATAGAAGGAACTCTCAACTCTGCTTTATTAATTTCAGCTCCTCCCAAAAACATAGGCGTAACAACTTCAATATTGTATTCTTTTTTTTCTATTCCTTTATATCTACCAATATAATAAACCATTACCTCCTCCTTAAACTAAAACATATTTACCAAGCCCTACACTTGTATTTTTCCCTACATGCAAATACTCTCCCAACACTAAAAAAGGCCAAAAAGAAGAAATATCTCCTGTAAAACTTATCTTTCCAACTAACCCCCCAATGGGTATCTTTTGTTTTTGTCTAGTAGAAAACCTACTTAAATTAACCCAAATGGTTTTATCTTCTATAACTTTTATTTCTTGTGATTTAGTAATTAAATCTGAAAATTTTTCTACTTCTAATTCATCTTCTTTAACCTTGCAATGAAAATAAGCAAGAAGTGAAATTCTACGCAATAAAGAACGAAAAATATCCTGAAAAGTTAAGTTTTCTCTTATTATCTTACTATTCCTTTGCAGTTTTAGCGGAGTAACAAAATTTAAGCTTAAATCAATCTTATCAGATTTTACTTCTTTTAAATCCTGTAAGCTCAAAGGGGTCACTTTTTTAATTTTGGCTTCTTCATAATTAAAGACTTCTTTTCCCAAAACACTCACCCCTTGGAGAGTACACTTACCTTTGTGTTTGCCCAGACCGGCTTTACCCAATTCATTCATAACCAAAATAAAGTAGGGCAAATATTCTATAGCCTTGCCAATTAACACCATCTCCACTTCCAAGCATTCACCTGCCTTTACCAATCTATGCCTGCTTAAAGTCGGACATAGTACAAAAGGATGTGGGACATGCTCATATTTACGCATAATCTGAGCATCTTTAGGCCTGGGAGTCTCAAAGACATAAGCATACGCACAGTTTGAACTAAGCAAGCAATCTTTGCAATCTACCACAGACTTAAGCGCACAAACACTTTTCTTAAAAGTATACCCAAATCCACCTCTAAAGGTAGCTCCTTTATAGGCAGGCAAAAGGACCTCTTCTTCTGCCTTAAACTTAAACAATAAAGGTAAAAAGTATATCTTTTTTAACCACTCCATTAGGTATATTCCCAAAATAAAAAATTTATAACCCAGTATAAAATTATAAAACAAAGGTCAACAATCTTCAGCTTGTAATCAAAAAGAAAAAAATAGGGGGAAAATAAATATTTGGCAAATATTTATTTTCGAAAAAGGTGGGAAAATTCTGCAGAATAAAGACAGGAATTAAGTAGTTCCTGTTTAGGTATAACTAAAAATAAAATTTGTCGTTTTTGTTTAAAAAGTTTATAATCTTGAAGTAAGTTTTTTAAATTGGAATAAATAATTTTTTCATCTGGCCAGCCTACTCTATAACCAATAACCACCAAACTATCTTCTGGATAGCCTGCTTGTAAAAGTTTCTTCTGTATTTCTGTTGCCTTAGTTGCAGATAGATAAATAGCCAGAGAGCTTTTACTTTGAGCCAGGCGCTCCAGGTCTTGCTCCTCAGGGACCTTAGTTTTGCCAGAAACTCTGGTCAAAATAAGGGTTTGATTGGCTTCTGGAGAGGTAAAGGACACCTTTGCTCTGGCTGCCAGGGCAAAGGCTGCACTTATGCCAGGCACAATCTCATAGGGAATATTTTTTTCCGCCAAAACCCGGGTTTGTTCCCGGATGGTCCCATAAAGGCTGGGGTCTCCTGTGTGCACTCGCACCACCCTTTTGCCTTCTTTATAACCTCTTTCCAGCAAAGCAATTATTTGCTCCAGGGTTAAAGGGGCACTATTGACTATCTCTTTGGCCTTACTCTCTTCAAACAAGCTAGCTGGCACCAAAGAGCCCGCATAGACTATAAGCTCAGCTTCATCTATAAGTTTTTTAGCCTTAAGGGTAATAAGTTCGGGGTCTCCAGGCCCAGCGCCCACAAAATAAATAGGATAAGACATATGTTAAGCAACCATCATCTGCTGTAGTTGCAGAAAGCTTGCCTCAAGAGGGGAGTGCTCGTCAACATTCTGACGCAAATAATTGTTCATGGGGTCAATCAACTTTAGGGCCAAATCAATTTCAGCATTACTGCCTTTGGCATAGGCGCCTATATTTATCATATCTTCCACTCGTTTATAAGTGGCCAGCAAGGACAAAAACCTCTGCCCTGCCTTTAAGACTTCTTTGGGCGTGACATCGCTTCTAAGCCTGCTAATACTCTTTAAAACATCAATGGCTGGATAATGTCCCTGGTCTGCCAGCTCTCTGGTAAGCACAATATGCCCATCCAAAATGGAGCGTACAGCATCAGCCACAGGCTCATTAAAATCATCTCCTTCTACTAAAACTGTATAAATACCTGTAATAGTTCCTTTATTGGAAGTACCTGCCCTTTCCAACAGTCTGGGCAAATGGGCAAAAACCGTAGGAGTATAACCTCTGGTAGTAGGTGGCTCACCTGCTGCCAAACCCACTTCTCTGGCTGCCATGGCAAAACGAGTCACTGAATCCATCATCAAAAGCACATCCAGCCCCTGGTCTCGAAAATATTCAGCCACACTGGTAGCAGCATAAGCAGCCCGCATTCTAAGAAGAGGACTCTGGTCAGAAGTGGCCACAATTACCACTGAGCGCTTAAGACCTTCTTCTCCCAAATCTTTTTCAATAAACTCTCTTACTTCTCTACCTCTTTCTCCTACCAGGGCAATTACATTTACATCTGCCTTGGTATATCTGGCCATCATGCCCATAAGGGTACTTTTGCCCACTCCAGAACCAGCCATAATACCAACTCTCTGGCCTTTTCCTAAAGTCAGCAACCCATTAATAGCCCTAATACCCACATCTAGCGGTTCAGAGATACGTGGCCTTTCCAGGGGAGAAGGGGGATTGTTGTAAAGAGGATAAAAGGAAGAAAGGCTTATTTCCGGCCCTTCGTCCAAAAAATTGCCAAAGCTATCAATAACCCGGCCCAAAAGCTTTTTTCCCACAGGGATAAGCGGTGGATGGGCAGAGTTTTTAATCAAACTTCCAGGGGCAATGCCCCGCATATCTCCATAGGGCATAAATAAAACCCTGTTATCCTTAAAGCCAATTACTTCTGCTGGCAAAGCAGTACTCTTGTCTTCCGAAAGAATCTGACAGGTAGAGCCCAGAGCAGCCTTAATACCCTGGCCTTCTACCACCAGACCAATAACTTTACTCACCCGACCATACACTGTGGCCAGATCCATTTTATCAATAAATTCCAAACAGGAAGAGATGCGCATTATTTCAACTCAATTTTGGCTAAAATTTCTTCAACTTGTTTTAATCTGGAAGAAAGCCTGTTTTCCACCAGGCCATTACCATTTTCCACAATTACAGCACAGTCTTCTAAAGAAGCGTCTTCTTTGACCTGACAGACATTTAAGCTAGGATATTCTTTTTTTATACTCTCAAGTATTTCCAGGACCAACTCTTTGTTCTGGGGATTTATTTTAACCACCACTTCCTTTTTATTTTGAATGTAATCCACAGCTTCCTTTAAAAAATTTTCCAAAATTTTATTCTTTTCTTCACTTAAAACCACATAGGTTATCTTTTGAACGGCTTTGCGCAAAAGTAAAAGCAAATCTTCCTTATATTCCGCATAAATCTTTTGTTTTTCCTGCTCTAGAGAATCAAAAAAGGTTATCCACTTTTGAGCCAAGTCCTGTTTTAATTTGTCCAGCTCAGCCCGGGCCTGTTTTTGCCCTTCAAGATATCCTTCTTGAAAGGCCTTTTCCTTTATAGCCTTAGCTTCTCTTAAGGCCTGGTTTAAAATCTCCTTGGCCTTTTCCTTGGCCTTTTTTTTTGCTCCAGCTAAAACTCTCCTTTCTACTTCTTCAGGTGGAATATAGGTGGGTTTATACTCTACTTCTTCCACACTTTTGGTTTCCAACCCCACGATTACTCTGCCAAAACCAAGTTCTTTTCTAGACAAGGACATCACCTCCACCCTTACCGCCAATTACGATTCTGCCTTCAGCTTCCAGCCTTCTAACCACCTTTACAATATTTTGCTGAGCTGCCTCTACTTCTGAAAGCTTAACTGGCCCCATAATTTCCAAATCTTCTCTAATCATATTGGCTGCACGTTCAGATAAGTTAGAGAAAAACTTTTCCTTAAGCTCTTCAGACGCAGTCTTAAGGGCCAAGGTAAGGTCTTCATTACTAATTTCTTTAAGTACTTCTCTAACTGCCCTATCATCGAGTTGTAAAATATCTTCAAAAACAAACATAAGTTGTCTGATTTCTTCAGCCAATTGAGCAGATTCCTCTTCAATTTCACTCATTACTTCTTCTTCAATGCTTCTTTCTACAGCATTTAAGATCTCAGCCACAGCCTGGACGCCACCCACTTTCTTACCTTCCTTAGCTCCAATAGCTATAAGCTGACTCTGTAAAACCTTATCCACTTCTAAAAGCATCTCTTCTGGTACAGATTCTAATTTAGCTAAACGCATCAAAACCTCTGGTCTTACTCCGGGAGGAAGCTGGGCAATTAAGTCTGCACCATGTTCTGGAGGTAAGTGACCAATAATCAAAGCTAGGGTTTGAGGATGCTCATTCCTTAAAATCTGAGCCAGAATCTTGGGGCTTACATTGGTAAGCTCTCTAAAGGGAATCTGGCCGGAATCCAGTTCTAAAGAATCGATTACATACTTGGCTGTTTCTTCATCCACTTTGCTCATCAGTTTCTTTACCACATCTACTCCGCCCAAAAGCATTTCCTTGCTTACGGTAAGTGTTTCATTAAACTCTTTTAATACCTCCTCAGCTGTTTCCTTGGGCACACTTTCCATTTCCACCATGGCTTTGGAAATCTTGACTATTTCTCGCCTATCCAGGCGCTTGAATACCTCAGTAGTAAATTCTTCCCCTAGAGCTAAAAGCAATATAGCTGTTTTTTGGACTCCGCTAAGCTTATCGGCCAACCTGACTACCCTCCTCTTTTAACCACTTTCTAACCACTTTAAAGGCCCTGTCAAAGTCATCAGCAACCAGTTGTTTGGCCAAAGCAGCCTGATCTTCTATACGTTTTTGAACTTCCAGAGCCTCTCTTTCTTCAGGAGAAAGGTCTTCCAAGGCCAGAGCAGGTTTCTCTTCTGGAAGCTCTCCCACTTCTTCTATCTCTTCTTCTGTCACCTTGGGCTTTAAGATGGCCATAACTATTGGTCTAACCACCAGGAGAATAAAGAGCAAGACAATTAAAGTATTTAACAAGGGCTTACCAATAATGCGGAAATAGTTCAGGAATTTCTCCAGAAAAGAAGGACCTTCTGCCACTTCTGGAGCACCAAAGGAAAGATTACTGACTTCGATTTGATCTCCTCTAGCCCGATCATAACCAATGGCATTTTCCACTAAAGCCCGAATGCGATCCAGGGTAGCTGCAGGTAAAGGCTGGTAAACAAAATTACCCTGATCATCTTTTATATATTGACCATCTACCACCACAGCCACACTTAGTTTCTTTACCTCGCCCACAGGAGCAATAATTTGTTGTTCTTCTTTGTTGATTTCAAAATTGGTCAAAGAACTGGTTCTAGAAGTTTCCTGGGTAGTGCCTGTACCTGCTGTACCTGCAGCATTATAGGCAGGCTCAGGAGAGCCAGCTTGAAAATTGGTAGTACCTCGACTGTTTTCTTCAGTTTTTTGCTCACTTCTGACCACGGCACTGTCAGGGTCGTAAATTTCCTTGTGAATGGTTTTGCGGCTAAAGTCTAATTCAGCACTTACCTTGGCAATAACCTTGTTGCTTCCTCCCACAATAGGTGCTAAAAGCTCTTCTATCCGCTTTTCCAGATTGCGTTGAAAATTTAACTGATATTCCAGTTGAGTGGAAGTAAGGCCTTCTATAATTTCTTCCTTGGGCTCATACAAAATCTTACCTCTGGTATCAGCAATAGTTACTCTTTCTGCTTCCATCCCGGGTACGCCAGTAACAATCAAATTGACAATGCTTCTTACTTGTTCCTGAGAAAGGCTTGCACCTGGTTTTAATTTCAAGACCACAGACGCAGAAGGTGGTTCACTTTCTTCAATAAACAGGCTCTTTTGCGGCATAACCAGATGAACTCTGGCGCTATCTACCTCTGAAAATTCAGCAATGGTCCTGGCCAATTCACCTTGTAAGGCCCTTTGATAGTTTATTTTCTGGACAAAATCAGTTTGGCCCAATTTGTTACTGTCAAACAGTTCAAAACCCAATCCCTGACCATGCAAAACTCCCTGTCCGGCAATAGCCAGTCTTAAATTATAGACCTTATCCTCTGGAACCAAAATAGTGGTTCCATTGTCTTTTAGCTTATAACTTACCTTTTGTTTCTCTAAAATATTTACAACTCTTGCAGCATCTTCAGGATAAAGATTGGAGTACAAAACCTTATAGGTAGTACTTTGCACCAGCCAGATTAAAATAACTCCAACTACTATTAAGGAAAAAATAATCCCCCCGTACAGTATTTTCTGGGCTGTGGTGCTTTTATCCCACAAATTGCGGATCTGCTCTATACTCTTTTCAATAAAAGAAGGCATTCTTTTCTCCTAAATTAGAAAGTAAGGTGCATAATTTCTTTATAAGCTTCCAGGACTTTGTTGCGTACAGCAGTAGTCATCTGCATCGCAATACCTGCTTTTTGTAAAGTTATCATAAGTTCGTGCACATTTTGTTTTTCTCCAGCAGCAAAGGCTTTTATCATGGATTCCTTTTCTTCCTGCAAATCATTAACCTTTTTTAGAGAATCTTTTAAAGTAGCTGTAAAGGAATCTCCCTCTGAAGAGGTTTTTTTAGATTTTTCTTCAAATAATTCCTGTGTTTGTAAGTAGGCTTTTAGCCCTAAAGGATTTATTTTGGACATAGCTTACCCCTCTAACGGCCTATCTCCAGGGCCTTGTTATACATGCTTTTCACTGTAGTAATCACAGAAACATTGGCCTCATAGGTTCTAAGAGTCGTCATTAAATTGGCCATTTCCTCTACCACATTGATATCTGGATAATAGACATAGCCGTTTTCATCTGCATCTGGATGGCCAGGTTCATACACGCGCTTAAAGGGACGCTTATCGTCCACCACTGCAGTTACTTTCACCCCTTCCACCTCTCTATCCAGAGCAGAAGCCATAACCTGGGCAAAGGGAGTATCTACTGGAGCAGTCTTAAACAACACGGTCTTACGGCGATAAGGACCTCCCTCTGGAGTCCTGGTGGTCTTTACATTGGCCAGATTCATGGAAATGACATTTAAATGAGTGCGCTCAGCACTGAGGCCAGAGGCACCTATTTCTAAAGCAGTCAGTAAATCCATTACTTAGATCCCTCCGTAATTACACTTTTCATTCCTTCAAAGCCCTTTTTCATTACCTGGGCCAGGGTATCATAAATCATGGCATTTTTAGCCATTAAAGCCATTTCCTTATCTAAATCTACGCTATCTTCTCCCTGAACCACTCTTGGCTCCAGACTCTTTAGTAAGGTAGGGCTAACCTTGTTGGGGTCAAAGGCAACGGGCAAGTGCTTGGGATTGGTCCGGGTTATACTCTTGTTCTCTTCAGCCTTGAGCATGGCTTGCAATTCCTCTTCAAACTCCACCTTTTTGGCTTTATAACCAGGCGTATTTATATTGGCCAAATTGGAAGCGACAATATTCTGACGAACCAGGTGTAAATCCATGGCCTTTTCCACCCAGTTAAAATGACTTGAAAAAAGGCTTTTCATAACCCACCTCACACTTTTTTGCACTATTTATTGCAACTTGCGTTCCAGCTATTCCCAGGCACCAAGTTACTTAGCTTCTCTTCTTTCAATCCCAAAAAACTTCTTCCCAGATAGACTGCAAAAACCAACCCTTTCATTAGATTCCTGGCATAAATGATGCATTTTATTAATCCGAGAAACCTTTTTCGGAGGAGAACCATGAGTAATTTAGATTATGAAATCAACAAAGAACTGGGAGAATGTTATTTGTTTATGGGCGAGTTGGATAAGGCCGAAGAATACTATGAAAAGGCCTGTTCTTCCAATGGAACACATGCTGATCCCTATTTGGGTCTGGCTACTATTTATGTCCAGAAGGGAGAGCTAGACAAAGCTAAAGAATTTTATCAAAAGGCCTTGGAAGCTGAAAAGGACAATGACAAACCCTATGCTGGTTTGGGGCTGTTAGAAGTAGAAGCCAACAACCAGGAAAAGGCCTTTGAACTTTTTCAACAGGCCCTCAAGTTAAACCCAGAAAACCTCATTGCCCTTTATGGCTTGGTACAGGCGGCCTATACTTTAAATAGGGTTAAAGAAAGTATTGCCTATCTGGAAAATTACTTAAAGTTGGACCCAAATAAGATTGAAATTAGGTATACTCTGGCGGGTTGTTTTTACTCCCTGGGAGAAAAAGAAAAGGCCCAAAAAGAACTGGAGACCATTTTAAGTCAGGACCCAGGAAATAAAAACGCTCAGGAACTGCTGGCCAAACTATAAGGTAAAACTTTTTTGTTTCTCCTCCCCTTAGGAATTTTCTGCCCTTTTGGGGCAGAAAATTCTTGCTTGGGCGGCCTTTTTTTGGCAGTTTTCAAGAAAAAAAGGGGGAGAAATGGAAGTTTTACCTATTAAAAGAGCTATCCTAAGTGTTACGGATAAAAGCAATCTAGCTGAATTGGCCCGTTTTTTACAGGCTCAAGGCGTAGAAATTGTCTCCACAGGAGGCACCAAAAGAGTTCTAGAAGAAGCAGGGATAAAGGTAACTTCTGTCAGTGAAATTACCAGATTCCCTGAAATCTTAAACGGCAGAGTAAAAACTCTCCATCCCCATATTCATGCTGGGGTACTGGGAGACAAGGATAATCCTGAGCATGTAAAGACCCTACAGGAGCTTGCTCTGGATTTTTTTGACCTCATTTGCGTAAATCTTTATAATTTTGCCCAGGCCGTGGAAAACTCCCTTGATTTAAAGGCAGCCATAGAGCAAATAGACATTGGCGGTCCTACTTTACTTCGAGCAGGAGCCAAAAACTTTCATTCTGTCTGTGTACTTCCCCATCCTAAGTTCTATCCAGAATTTCAAAAAGAATGGGAAACCCACCAGGGTATCAGCCTTGAATTCAGGCTCAAAATGGCCGCCTATACCTTTGAAATGACCTCTAAGTACGACGCCATGATAGCCTCTTACTTACAAAAACATCTTTAAGGAGAACCGGTCATAGCCAGAGTTAGAGGAAATTTAAGCGGACTTAAAAGCAGCGAGGTCAAAGAACTCTCCCGTCTATATTCCAGGCGCTTTCCAGAAGATAAACCCTTTCGCAAAGAACAGGCCAGGGAACTGGCCTATTTAAGTCAAAAAATCAACAGACAGATTGGCCTGATTATCAACCGCAAAGGCAGCGTAGAAATGGTTATTGTAGGGGATAACAGGGGTATCCTTATCCCCTTTTTAGAAAAAGTAAGACATAATCAAAGCCGTTTAAGTGGTCTTAGGCTTCTGCATACCCACCTAAAAGAACAGGAACTGGACCAGGAAGATCTCATGGACATGATCTTTTTGCGTCTAGATAGTATAGAGGTCCTCACAGTAAGCGAAGAAGGTTATCCTAAATCCTATGCCTATGCCCACATATTACCTGCCAATAAGCAGGAACAAATGTATAGCATAAGTTCTCTTCTTCCCTGGGATCAGGCAGACTTCAATCCCAAAGAAGTAATAAAAAGCCTGGAAGAAGAGTTGGAACGAACCAGTGCCAAAACTTCAGAAGTACTAGAGGAAAACCGAGCTCTCCTTATTAGCGTAGACTCTGCGCCCAAAAAAGAACAGGAGGCTACCTTAGAAGAATTAAAGGCCCTGGCCCAAACTGCAGGGCTAGAAGTAAGAGGCTTTTTTATCCAGCAAGTAAAAAAGGTTAATCCTGCTCATATCTTAAGTAAAAATAAATTAGCAGAGCTGGAAGTACTTGCCCTGCAAAAAGGAGCAAGTATCCTGGTCTTTGCCTCAGAACTTTCGCCATCTCAACTCCGCAACCTAACCAACATTACAGAGCGCAAAGTCATTGATAGAACCCAACTCATTCTAGACATCTTTGCTCAACACGCCCAAAGTAGAGCCGGGAAATTACAGGTGGAAATGGCGCAACTAAAATACACTTTACCCAGGCTAATTAAACAAAATAGAGCCTTAAGCAGGCTCACTGGCGGCATAGGTGGAAGAGGTCCTGGTGAGACCAAACTGGAACTGGATCGCCGTAAAATCAGAACTCGTCTCAATAAAATAGAAGAAGAATTAAATCAGATAAAAAAACAACGCAAAACTGCCCGCTCTTTAAGAGAAAAAAGCGAAATCCCCATTGTAGCCCTTATTGGTTATACCAATGTGGGCAAATCTACCCTTTTAAACACCTTAACCAAAAGCCAGGTATTGGCTCAAAATAAGCTCTTTGCCACTTTAGACCCTACCAGCAAGAAGATGCGCTATCCTCAGGACAGAGAAATCGTCTTCACCGATACAGTGGGATTTATCAAAAACCTGCCCCAAGAACTAAAAGAAGCCTTTTCTGCCACCTTAGAAGAACTCTATCCTGCCCATTTGCTCTTGCATGTGGCAGATGCCAGTCATCCCCATCTGGCCAAGCAAATTCAAGCAGTGGAAAATATTTTAAAAGATCTAGAGCTCCAGGATAAACCGAAAATCCTAATTCTCAATAAGTGGGATAAACTAGAAGAAGAAAGCAAAAACTTCCTGGCCAACCAATATCCTCAAGCAGTAAAAATCTCTGCTTTGCACAAGGAAGGACTGGAAGAACTGATGCAAATAATCTTTAGAAAACTTTTCTAAGCTTAAACCTTCTTACGCCAACTCTTTTCTGTGCCCGCAATAAGCCTTTCTATGTTTTCCCTGTGCTTAAAAATAACCAGCATGGCCACGACAATGGTCAAAGGAACATAGGCTATCTTAGGACTAAACACCAATAAAAGAGGCACAGTGGTTACAAAAATAATAGACCCAACTGAAACATAACCACTAATCCAAATAACCAGGGCAAAAAGAAGTAAAGCAAAGCAGGTAAAAAGAGGAAATAAAGCCAGGTACACCCCTAAAGTAGTGGCAACTCCCTTACCACCCTTGCCATAAAGATAGACAGAGTACATATGCCCCACAATACTAGCCAATCCAGTTAAGGATAAAAACCAGGGTGAATTGGAAAGATAATAGCCTGCAAAAACAGGCAAAAAACCCTTTAATAAGTCCAGAGCCAAAACCAAAAGCCCATACTTTAGCCCACACAAACGAGCAATATTGGTAGCTCCAGTATTTTTACTCCCAGCCTTTCTGGGGTCTAAACGACAAAAAACTTGAGCCACCAGCAGTCCAAAGGGAAAAGCTCCCACCAAATAGGCCAATATCCACCACACCACATATAACATAACTCGCCTCAAACTTAACTTATTGATTTAATTAATTTTAAAATTATTGCTCTTTTAATTTATTTTTTTCTAACTAGATAAGACATTTCGAGTCAATACTTTTTTAGATTAAAAAGAAAAAAAGGCTTTGGCAACTAAAAAGATTAGAAAGAAAATCAAGATGTTAAACAAAAAAAGGGCTAACTTAAAAAAGTTAGCCCTGTAAGAATGTTTGTTTTTTTAGTTGTTTAAAGCAAGGGCAAGTACTTTTTCAATTCATACTCAGTAATCTGAATGCGATAATTATCCCATTCAGCCTTTTTATTGGCAATGAATTGGTTAAAGATATGCTCACCCAGGGCATCCTTGACCACTTCACTCTTTTCCATGGCTTCAATGGCTTCATTTAAACTACCAGGCAAACTGGTAATTCCGTGTTTTTCGCGCTCAGCCACATTCATTTCAAAGATATCTTCTTCTACTGGAGCAGGTAGTTCATATTTTTCTTCAATACCCTTAAGACCAGCAGCCAGCATGACGGCAAAAGCCAGGTAAGGATTACAGGCTGGGTCTGGAGAACGAAGTTCTATGCGGGTAGCAGCTTCTTTTCCAGGCTTATACATGGGTACTCTGACCAAAGCAGACCTATTCCTTCTAGCCCAGGCCACATACACAGGAGCTTCATACCCGGGAACCAAACGCTTATAAGAATTTACCCACTGATTACAAATAGCGGTAATCTCTGGAGCATGTTTCAATATGCCAGCGATATAAGATTTACATTCTTCACTTAAGTGATATTGGTCTTTGGGATCATAAAAAGCGTTTTTACCATTTTTAAACAAAGACTGATGGACATGCATTCCACTACCATTTTGCCCAAAAAGGGGTTTAGGCATGAAAGTGGCATAACAACCATGTCTCCTAGCCACTTCTTTCACTATAACTCTATAAGTGACAGAAACATCTGCCATCTTTAAAGCTTCTTGATAACGCAAATCAATCTCATGCTGACTGGGAGCAACTTCATGATGGCTATACTCCACCTGAATGCCCATTTTATTCAAAGCAAAAATAATTTCCCTACGAATATCATTGCCTAAATCCAAAGGAGGAGCATCAAAGTAGCCACCTCTATCTAAAAGAGTAGGCTCTTCAGAACTACCAAACAAAAAGAACTCCAACTCAGGGCCCACATAAAAGGTATATCCCTTTTCTGCTGCCCTTTCCAACATTCTTCTCAGCACATAGCGGCTATCTCCAGCATAGGGAGTCCCATCTGGATTTTTGATATCGCAAAACATTCTGGCTACAGGCCTTTCTGTGGGCCTCCAGGCTACAAACTGAAAAGTGGTAGGGTCAGGAAAGGCTACCATGTCGCTTTCATGAATGCGACAAAACCCTTGAATAGAAGAGCCATCAAACCCCATACCCTCTTCAAAGGCAGCTTCCAGTTCACTGGGAGTAATTTGAAAACTCTTTAAAGTACCCAAAACATCTACAAACCAAAATTGCACAAAACTAACATCATAATCTTTAACTGCTTTTAAGACATCATCTGCATTTTTGCAGTTAAATCTGGGAAGTTCAGCCATACCTTTCTCCTCTTATTTTCAAAATTTATCTTTATCTAAGCAGAGAGCATGCCAAAAAATAAAAACCATAATATTTCAATATGTTAAAACAACAAGCACGTTTTCTAACTTTTATTTAGTTTGTTTTTTTACATTTTTGCAAAATTCTATCCAAACCTCTAAAAATATTTTTTACATTTTTGCAAAACAATTTCACCTATTCTTACTCAAAAAGGTCCTTTTCTCCCTCAGCCCTCTCTTAGAGCGCCCTTTTTCTTAAAGGGCAATTTTCCATTTTTGTAAAAAACCTTCTACTGTTCCCTGATTCTGCAAATAACGAATAAGGGAACTACCAAAGACCACTCCGTCTAAATATTGTTTTATGGGGTCTAGTTGTTCTGGAGAAGAAAGGCCAAACCCCAAGACCAGAGGGCAGTTAAAAACCTCTCGGGCCAGTTTTAGTTGTTGGCTTAAGACCTCTTCCACCTTTAATTCACTGCCAGTAAGCCCCAAAATTGAAACCATGTAAACAAAGGGTGGGTTCAGTTGGCTATAGGCTTGCATTCTTTCCCTGGAAGTATTGAGACCAATTAACGGAATATAGCTCACTTTAGAGTCTTGAGGAAAATAGTTTAAGTATTCTTCCAGGGGCAAGTCTGGAATAATTAGGCCAGAGATATCACATTGAAGGCATTTTTGCAGCAACTTTTCCAGTCCATATTGATAAAAGGGGTTAAAATATCCCATTAAAACCTTTTGCGACTCTAAAGGAGTAGCAGCTAAAACTTCAAAGATGTAATCCAGGTTTACGCCCTGGTCCAGGGCCTTTAAGGAAGCTTCTTCCACCACTGGTCCATCTGCCACAGGGTCAGAAAAGGGAACGCCAATTTCAATGATATCTGCCCCTTCCTGGGCCAGAAGTTGTAATTGCTTTCCAAAACTCTCACGAGACGGAATACCTGCAGTTAAAAAGGGAATTAAGGCCAAACGCCTCTCTGCTTTAGCCAGGCTAAATACTTGCTGTAATTTTTCCTTCATCTTGCATCTCCTTATCTTTGAACAAAATCAGAGCCAAATACAATGTCCAAATCCTTATCTCCTCTACCTGAAAGGTTAACAATCACTTGTGTCTGGTTAGAGAGCTTTCCTTTTAACTTTAACACATAAGCTAAGGCGTGAGAACTTTCTAAAGCAGGGATAATGCCCTCTTTAGCACTTAAAGTATAAAAGGCTTCTAAGGCCTCCTTATCATAAACCACTTCATATTTTGCTCTACCAATACTTTGAAAATAGGTGTGCTCTGGCCCAACACCAGGGTAATCTAGGCCAGGCGCAATAGAATGAGAAGGCAAAATCTGGCCATCTTTGGTTTGTAAAAGATTGGTCTTGGTTCCATGCAAAACTCCTGGCAATCCCTTATTTAGGGTAGCAGAATGATAATCACCAGGCTTACCACTTCCGCCTGCTTCTACTCCAATAAGTTCTACCTCTTTATCCTCAAAAAAAGGAAAAAATATACCCATGGCATTAGACCCACCTCCTACGCAAGCCACTACTTTATCTGGCAATCTCCCACTTTGCTCTATAATCTGTTCTTTGGCTTCCTTGCCAATTACAGCCTGAAATTCTCTAACCATATAAGGAAAAGGATGAGGCCCTACTACCGACCCAATACAATAGTGTGTATCTTCTTGGTGGCTTATCCAGTAGCGCAAAGCCGCATTAATAGCATCTTTTAAAGTTTTGGTACCACTCTCTACAGGTACCACTTTAGCTCCTAAAAGCTCCATCCTCTTTACATTCAAAGCCTGTCTTTGAACATCCAAAGCCCCCATAAACACCAAGCATTCTAGCCCCAACATGGCTGCAGCTGTAGCTGTGGCCACTCCATGCTGGCCAGCTCCAGTTTCAGCTATGATTTTGCTTTTCCCCATATACTTGGTCAAAAGGGCCTGGCCTAAAGTATTGTTGATTTTGTGAGCGCCTGTATGGGTCAAATCTTCTCTTTTTAACCACAGTTTAAATCCCAGGTCCTTAGAAAGGTTGGGACAATAATAAAGAGGAGTTGGCCTGCCCACATAATTGGCAAACAAATGGTTTAACTCCCTTTTAAAATCAGTATCAGATAAAAACCTTTCCATAGCTGCTTCCAGTTCTTGCAGAGGAGGAATCAAAAGCTCGGGCACAAATTGCCCGCCAAAATCTCCAAAATAACCCTTTAACATGCTAACTCCTTTATGGTTTGTAAAACTAGTTTTACCTTTGTTAAATCCTTTCTTCCAGGTGCTATTTCTACTCCTGAGTTTAAATCCACACCCATAGGTTTATACTTAAGGACCTGCTCTATGTTGTGCGGCCCAATCCCGCCAGCCAAGATTATGGGATAATCAGCCAGAAATTGCTCCCAAACACCCTGTTTAATCACTCTTCCATGTCCACCTCCAAAACCACCAGCATCAAAGAGAAAATACTCCACCCAGGGGGCAAAAAGTTTTAAATCCCTTTCCAGGTCCTTTGCCCGGGTATACTTTTCTGGCCACATAACCTTAATCAATTTCAAAAAATGTAGCTCCTTGCAAAACTCAAGGTCCTGGGCTCCATGTAGCTGCACATAATCCAACCTGGCGATTTCACTAATGTTTACAATTTCTTCTACCCTATTATTCACAAACACGCCCACTCTTTTGCCTTGGGAACAAAAAGGCATCACTTGAGCTGCTTCCTGAGGAGCAAGGTATCTGGGACTCTGGGGATAAAAGATAAACCCCAGCAAATCCACCCCCATCTCTACCAGGGCCTTTACTTCTTCTGCTTGGCGCAAGCCACAGACCTTAACCAGCATTCTGCCCTCCCAAAAGGGTTTCCAGGGCTTTTTGGGGACTGGCTTCAGCCATCAGGTGTGTCCCCACCAAAAAGGCATCATAGCCAAGAGAGCTAAACTCTTCCAGTTGCTCAAAAGCCTGTAAGCCACTGGCAGCAATCCAGACTTCACCCTGTTCCTTTTGCGGAATAAACCTTTTAAAGGTAGTTAAGTCTATCTTTAAGGAATCCAAATCCCTGCTATTTACCTGGAGGATGAAGGGATTTAGCTTTTTGGCCAACTCCAGGTCCTCAAGGGAAAAGACTTCCACTACTGGTTCCAGGCCAACTTCCAGCGCCAGTTCGTACATATCTTTTAATTGGGCAAAGTCTTCAAAAAATCTAACAATAAGCAACACTGCCCTGGCAGGCGTACTTAAGGTCTCCTTTATCTGGAGAGGGTGATAGAGAAAGTCCTTGCGCAAAACAGGTAAGCCCACTGGATAAACCCGCGAAATAAAATCCAGTTCCCCTGCAAAAAATTCCCTTTCCGTTAAAATGGATAGTGCTGTAGCGCCTGCTTGCTTGTATTGCCAAGCTACTTCCTCTGGGCTCAGGTGATTATTGATAACTCCTTTAGAAGGAGAAGAGCGCTTATATTCAGCAATAACCTTATACCTGGGACTCTTTTCCCTCAGGGCCTTAAGCAAAGATGGTTTTGGGCCTTGAAACGGAGCAGGAAAAGTTCCTGTTTTTTCCTTTAAGGCCAGAAGCTCCACTTCTTTTTCTTTTACTTTTTTAAAACGCTCTAACATAACTGTTCCTCAGGAATAAGTCTTTGTAGCCCCTTATCCACCACTTCTCTGGCATAGGCAAAGGCCTTTGTTAAATCCTTTCCTTCCACTTCCAGCAGATAAAACATCACGCCCAGGTTTAAGGCCACCATACTCTTTAGAGCCTTACTCCCTTCCCCTCTAAGCACCTGTTTTTGCTTGCTTAAGGCTTCTTCTTTGCTGGCACAGACCAGTTCTTGCGCAGGTAGGGGCTCAAAACCGTATTCAGCCGGGTCTAAAACTTGCTTACTTACCTTGCCCTCTTCTACCCAGTAAACTTGATTGGGCCCACAGGGAGTAAGTTCATCAAAGCCCATTGCTCCATGGACCACACATCCCCTGACCAAATTTTTTCTGGCTAGGACCTTGGCCACCAATTCCATAAACCCCTCTTGAGGCACGCCTACAATCTGATGGGTAGGATTGGCAGGATTTAAAAGTGGCCCCATGATATTAAACAGAGTCCTTATCCCCAGTTGCTGACGAACAGGGGCAATATGGGCAAAGGCTGGATGAAAATAGGGAGCAAATAAAAAGACAAAGTTTCTGGCTTCCAGTTCTTTGACCACTTCGTTTTCATCTTTAACCAGAGGGAAACCCAATGCCTCCACCACATCTGCGCTGCCGCAGGAACTGGAAATGGCTTTATTGCCGTGTTTCACCACTTTAATTCCCTGGTCAGCCAGGAAAAAGGCCACCGCAGTGGAGCAGTTAAAACTATTTTTTCCATCTCCACCTGTACCGCAGGTATCCACTAAAACCCCTGTTAATCCCTGTATTTGCCTGGCCTTGCTTAAGGCTACTTCCACTGCCCCCTGGACTTCTTCCTCTTTTTCCCCTTTACTTCTAAGCCCCATTAAAAGCGCTCCAGCCTGTACTGGAGTCAGCTCTCCTGCAAACAACTTGCTGAAAACTTCTTTGCTTTCTTCATAAGTTAAGTCCTGTCTTTGAGCGATTTTTTCCAAATATGCTTTCATGCTTACACCTCCCCTTTTATCCTTAAAATTTTAAAAAATTGGCTATAAGCTTAGGTCCTTCCGGGCTTAAAATGGACTCTGGATGAAACTGGACTCCCACCCAGGGCCTATCTGTATAGCGCAAGCCCATGACTTCTTTGTTTTCAGTCCAGGCAGTGACTTCCAGAAGCTCGCTCTCTTCTGGATAAACCAGAAGAGAATGATATCTACATACCTGGGTGGGATTGTTTAAACCCTCAAAAAGCGGTTCCTGTTCTTTAAAGTAAACCCAAGAAGTTTTGCCGTGCATTACCTGGTCGGCCACATCCACTCTGGCTCCAGCCAGAAAACCTAAAATCTGATGGCCCAAACACACGCCCAGAACAGGAGTGGTTTTGGGTACGAGTTTTAGCACTTCCAGACAAAATCCCGCTCTTTGCGGATTACTTGGTCCAGGAGAAATAATGATCTTTTTGGCCTGTTTGACCAGGGCAAAGAGCTCAGGCCGATCATTGCGTACAACCAGAGGGTCCAAACCCAGTTTTTGTACAACCTGAACCAGGTTGAAAGTAAAGGAGTCATAATTGTCTATGAGCAAAATCATCTGTATCCCCCTTTTGTTCCAGGGCTTTTAAAATTGCCCTGGCCTTATTTTGACACTCCTGCCATTCTTTTTCTGGCACAGAATCAAAGACAATCCCTGCACCAGCCTGGCCATAGACCTTTCCCTGTTCAAACCAGAGAGTACGAATGGTAATACCCGTATCCAGGTTGACACTGTCCTTGTCCAAACCAAGCCAACCCACTGCTCCGGCGTAAATGCCCCTGGGAAAGGGTTCAAACTGACTTATTATTTCCATAGCCCTGATTTTGGGAGCACCTGAAACCGTGCCTGCAGGGAAAGTGGCTCCCAACACATCCAGAGCATCCAGGCCTGATTTTAACTGGGACCTAAGATAGGAAGTAAGATGCATAACATGGGAAAAATACTCTACCTGCATAAACTTACGCACTTCCACACTTCCTGGCGTAGCAATGCGCCCCAGGTCATTACGGCCCAGGTCCACCAGCATCACATGTTCAGCCCGCTCTTTCTCATCTGCCAACAAATCTTCTGCTAGGGCCTTATCCTCTTCTTCGCTTTTCCCTCTAGGCCTTGTGCCAGCAATGGGCCTGAGTTCCAGTTCTCCCTGCTCACACTTTACCATCAATTCAGGGGAAGAACCCACCAGAGTTTCCTCTTCAAAGTGCATGTAAAAGGTATAGGGAGAAGGATTTATAAGTCGTAAATGTCTGTACACAGTAAAAGGGTCTCCCCGAAAACTGGCTTGAAAACGCGTGGAAAGCACAACCTGAATAGCTTCACCCTGTCGAATCATTTCCTTAATGGAGCGCACACTTTGTTCAAACTCCTCCCTGGGAAAGAGAAACTCCACCTCTCCTACCTGTATCTCTTTTTTCTCTTCCAGGCGTTTGGGTCTGGGCAAAGATTCATGCCCTTCCAGAGTCAAAAATACACAGCGATGATAAAGGTGTTCAAACAAGAGCACCTTGGCTGGCAAGACCAGACGGGTTTTGGCTTCTTCTGGAGGCAGGACTTTAGCCAGCTTGGGCTCCAGAAGGCCAGTCAATCCATAACCAAAATACCCCACTAAAGACCTGGTCAAAGCTGGGTACCTGGTTTTGGTCAAAGGCTCTATTTCCAGGGAATTTAAGACCTTTCTCAGGCCTTCTATAAACTCAAGTCCATCAAATTCCTTTAAAGCATCCAGCCTGGCATCTCTGCTCTCCACCTTTAACTTGCCCTGCACACAACTAAGCTCCAGGATAAAGTCCCAGGCCAGAATGCTGTATTTACCCAGCCTGCCGTCCACTTCAGCACTTTCCAGAAGAATTCCTGGTTTGCGGCCAATGATATCCAGATAAAGAGAGACAGGCGTCTGGGTATCAGCAGATAGAATCTCGGCCTTTTGTTTTAGTTTAATCATACCTCCTCCGTGTTTTTTATTTACCAAATTAAAAAGCCGTGCCCTTGAGGGAAGGACACGGCTTTTTAATGCACCTTTACCTCTGCCTTTTTACGGCCCTTCCCCCTTATTTTTCTCTTGCCACCACCACCAGCTTCTCTGGGCTAAGACTTCCAATTCTCCAGCTGCTGCCAGGTTCAAGTAGTTTTTAAAAGTTCTGACCACAGTAGAAGAATAGGGATTTTGCTCAAAAAGGGTCGTAAAAAGCTCAAAATCTTCCTGTAACATTTTGGCTGCTGCTTCTTGCCTTCTTTTAAAAGAAGGGGTCATAAATTTATCCAGGGACAGGTTTTGCTCCAAACTGGCAAAATAGGTCAGGGTGGAAATAAAATTTAGCCCCTGAATATAGGCCATGGCTAAATCATGCTCCCTGGGTGTGGTAAAAAAGGTCTCAAAACCCAATTGCTGAAAAAATTCAGCTACCCTGGACATACTTTCCTGCTCCCTTGCTTCTGCACAAAGGGCAATTTTACTAAAACCTGCCTTTAGGTCTGGCCCAAAAAGGGGATGGGTCCCCACAACAGGACCAGCATAAGCCTTGTGCATCTTTTGTAAGGGAATGACTTTTACCGAGCAAATATCAGCTAAGATAGTAGGTGGTTGCAAACAGGGAGCCAGCGCCTCTAACACCTCGTCCAGGGCCTTTATGGGTACGCAAAGCAAGACCAAAAAGGCCTCCTTTACCTCTCTGGCCAGAAGCTTTTTCTCCAAAGGCAAGTCAAATTCCTTTACAGGATAAAACCTTTGAGCCCGCTGGGTAAAAAGCTTACCCATCTTGCCCCTGGCTCCTAAAATAACTACTTTTTTCCTTTCCTTTTCCATCTATAACACCTGGGCCAATACCTGAAAAAAATCCGGAAAGCTCTTGGCCACACATTTAGGGTTATCAAACCTGGCCTTTAACCCCCTTAAACTATACAAACTAAGGCTCATGGCCACCCTGTGGTCATTATAAGTACAAAACTCCACTTCCTTTCCTGCAAGCTCTAACTCCTGCGGAAAAATCTCCAGACCATCTTCTTTTAAATCCACCCTACAGCCTACTTTGGCGATTTCTGTAGCCATGGCCAAAAGCCTATCACTTTCCTTAAGGCGCAGATGAGCCACATTGCTAATTTTAGAAGGAGTGGTGGCCAAGGAAGCCAGAACCGCCACTGTGGGAACCAGGTCCGGACAAAGCCCCAAATCTACCTCTATCCCTTTAAGTCTGGAAGGAAAAACCAGAAAACCATCTTCTTTCGCTTCCACCTTTGCTCCCATTCTTTTTAAAACCTCTAAAATAAACTTATCCCCCTGCAAACTGTCAGCCTTTAAATTTCTGACCCAGACAGGTTTTTGACCCACAGCTCCAAAGGAAAGCAAATAGGAAGCATTGCTAAAATCACCTTCTACCGTAAAGAAAGCAGGTTGTAAGTCTTGAGGGAAAATGGTGACTCTAATTTCTCCAGGACGAATTTCTTTTACTTCTCGAAAATCCACCTCTGTAAATGTTCCCTCTTTTTTCAACTCCACTTTAAATTTGCCGCCAAAATGTTTTAATACCTCCAGAGTAAGCCCCACATAAGGCCAGGAAAGGGCCTTTTTACCGCTCACTTCAAGGGTCAGGGGAAAGTCAGCCAGAAGAGCGCCCAAAATAAGCCCTGAAAAGTATTGGCTGCTTTGCTCCAAAGAAACTTCCAGCCTGGGAGATTTAAACCCCTTGCTTTTTAAAATAAAAGGAGGGCATTTGGGCTTTTCCAGATAGACAAACTCTATTCCCTGGGACTGCACAGCCTCTTCCAGACCATCCATAGGCCTATCCTGCATCCTTCCCTGAGGAAGAAAAAGGAACTCTCCCCTGGCTCCACAAAGAAGGCCAGTTAGCAATCTAAAAGTAGTGCCAGACTCTCCACCCATAAGTTTTACCAAAGAGGAAAAGTGAAAATCCCTACCCTTGCCCTTTACCCTTAAAACACCAGAATTTTCTTCAATCTCCACGCCCAGGGCCTGCAAGCACTCCCTGGTCCTGAGGATATCTTCGCTTACCAGGACCTTATCCAGCTGGGAAATCCCCTTAGCCAAAGAAGCCAGGAGTAAGGCCCGATGGGAAAGGGATTTGGAAGAAGGGGCCTGCAAAACTATGGGTTCTTGCTTAGCTGCCAAGATACTCTCCTTTGGGATAACTTCCCAATACTTTTAACAGATGACAATTATTTTTTAAGCTAGTGAGCAATTCCTTGTATTCTTCCCGGGTAAGGTCACATTCCACATCAGCAAAAAATACATATTGCCACTTTTCCCCGCGCAAGGGACGCGATTCCAATTTCTTCAGGTTAATTTTGGCTCTGGCAAAAATCTCCAGCACGGTAGACAAACTACCTGGCTTATCTGGCAGGGTAAAAACAATGGAAGTCTTTTCCTTGCCTTTTATTTCAGCTGGTTGATTGGCTATAATCAAAAATCTGGTCCAGTTGTCGCTCAAATCCTCAATATGACTGGCTAAAATATTTAAATGTAATAACTCAGCCAGTTTTTTATGCCCAATAGCCGCACTTTCCTCTTCCTGGGTTACCCTTTTGGCTGCCTGGGCAGTGCTTCTTTCAGGAATAATCTCAGCCAGCGGCAAATGGCTATTTAACCAGCCATCACACTGCTCCAGGGCCTGGGGATGAGAGTAAACCCTTTTTATCTGTTTTAGACTTTGAGACTTGCTCAATAAAAAGTGGCTAATGCGAAAGTAAATCTCAGCCTGAATATATACCTCATAGCGCATGAAGTAATCCAGACTCTGCCCCACACTGCCCTGCAAAGAATTTTCCAGAGGGATAATCCCCAGATCTGCCTCTTTGAACACCACGCCCTTAAATACAGCTTCAATATTCTTTTGGGGCCTGAAATCAGCACTCTGTCCCAGATATTCCATCCCAGCTAAATGGGAAAAAGTACCCTCTGGCCCTAAAAAATAGACCTTTTGAGGGCTTTGTAACCTTCTGGAAGAAGAAAGAATCTCCCTATAAATCGCCCTTAAGTGCTCGGTGGGCAAAGGACCGGTATTTTTTTCTTCCAGATTTTTTAAGACTTCTCTTTCCCTAAAGGGCTTAAAGACCAAGTCCTTGTCCTGGGCTTTTATTTTACCCACTTCCAGGCTAAGTTCAGCCCTCTGGTTTAAGAGTTTTAAAAGCTCTAAATCCAGCTTGTTTATTTCTGTTCTAATTTCTTTTAATCTATCTAAGTTCATAATTATTTTTCTATAATCTCTTCTTTAATTCTCATGCCAAAGTGCCTGCCTGCCTCATCCACATGACAAAGGACCTTATCTCCTTCTTTTAGCTGCACTACACTCACAGGCTTGCCCTTTGCATCCACCAAACGAATGGTTTCTGCATTTTGGATAATCACACTTCCCTGTAGCCCATCCACTTCTGCTTCTAAAAGCAAGAGAGGTCTAATTTCTGTTTTTACCCTGCCCACAACAGCAATTTCGGTTTCACCCTGATTGTTGACAATCAAGACCTCTTTTCCAGGCTCCAGTTCTTCCAGATAACAGGTTTTATCCTGGGGCAAAAAGGTATAGGAATGCACTCCCCCTGCATTTACCCTAAAGGGCCTGGGAGCCACATAAGGATTGGCTTCTGTTTCTGCATGGATTAAAAAGGTAAACTTGGAAGAATTTCCCACCAGCATTCCCTGTCCAGTGGAAAGCAAAGATACAGTGTCCACACACACCCTGTGTCCTAACCCAATGTTTTTGATGTTTTTTATGGTAGCTGGCTGCAATTCCACCTTTCCCTGTTTTAGTTTGCTCACCTTTACTATTTCCTTTAAGTCTTTGGCTCCCCTGGAAGTAACCACCAAAAAACCAACTCCCACTTCTAAAATGCCCAGAGCTGTTTTGGCCTTTTCCAAGGAAGATACTTCCATGCCCACTTCTTGGGTCCGGGCCAGGATGTTTTCCACAGGAATAATTTCTGTGTCTTCAGGTAAAACCACTAGTTTACCCAGGGAACACTTTTTAATTACTTCATCTTCATCCTGCTTGCTTTTAATGGGAATAAGTAAAAGGTCTTCCTCTTTTAGTACTTGAATGCGCCCCAGAGCCAGGACCTGACTTTCTTCGCCTCCCCTGACGATAATTCCATCCACTCCTGACTCCAGGGCAAGAGTTACTAGCTCCTTATTAAATGGTATGGCTTTAAAATATATTTTTTTAGACATTTTCTTCCTCTTGTTCCTTTAAACCCTGTTCCAGCATTTCCATGGCTTCTTCTAAACTACCCTCTTCGTGAACAATATAAGACAGTGCCTTGACCAGCAGGGTTGGATTCTGGTGCTGAAACACATTTCTGCCCACACTAAGCCCTGCTCCACCTGCGGCTATGGAGTCATAAACCATCTTTAAGATGTCAAAATCATTATCCATTTTTTCGCCACCAGCAATTACTACTGGAATACAACAAGCTTCCACCACCCGTTCAAAGGTTTCAGGACTACCAGTATAGGGCACCTTGACCACATCTGCCCCCAACTCTTCTCCCAGCCGCGCACAATGGGTTACCACCTGAGGGTCATAACCATTTTGAATTTTGGGACCGCGAGCGTAAACCATGGCTAAAACAGGCATACCCCATTCATTGGCTCTGGAAGTTACTTCTCCCAGGTCTTTTAACATTCTAGCCTCAGTTTCATCTCCCACATTGACATGTACAGACACTCCATCAGCACCCAGGCGAATGGCATCTTCCACTGTACCAACCAATGTTTTGGCATTGGGAAAAGGAGAAAGTGCAGTACTAGCAGATAGGTGGACAATAAGACCTACATCTTTTCCATGGCCACGGTGGGAACAACGAGGTAGACCCTTATGCATCAACACTGCATTGGCTCCACCCTCAGCTACCTTGTTTACTGTATCTCTTAAATCTACCAATCCAAAAATGGGACCAACAGTTACTCCATGGTCCAGAGGAACAATAATGGTCCTGCCCGTGTTGCGATTAAAAATTCT
Organism: Desulfonauticus sp. 38_4375; assembly: GCA_001507915.1. GTDB lineage: Bacteria > Desulfobacterota > Desulfovibrionia > Desulfovibrionales > Desulfonatronovibrionaceae > Desulfonauticus. Next base: position 27,959 of record LGER01000022.1, read on the forward strand.
TTCCAATCTTACAGCCTTGCCCAAATGCATCTTCGCCTCCTCTTTTTACAGGGCCCAAGGCTTTTTTTGGCGGCCTTTTAGGATAAAAAAAAGGGCCGCCGGCTTTTGCCTGCGGCCCTTTGGGTTTTTACTTTTTACTTTGGCCTAAACCACACCCTCCAGACCACAGGCCTCCCTAAAATAAAAATACCAAAAAAAGTAAAAATTAAAGTAGGAATTGCTGTGGTTGGAGAATGTTCTATTCATGGGAATAGGTCTTTAAGCAAACTAAAAAAAAGTGTCAAGCTTTTTTTGAGTTAAACTAAAAATTTACTTTTCTCCTGTTTTACCCTTTTCTTTCAAAGAAAAGTAAAACTTATACCCTTGCCAAGTACAAAACTTTTACTTAACTTTAACCAGATTAATTCAATTTCATTTTTCAGGAGGCAACAATTATGAGTGCAGCTAAAATAAGTAAAATTCCTTCTGCTGAAAAAAATACTCAGGAAGAACATCAACAATTTGCCCAGGAAATCCTGGCCAAAACCCAAAAAGACATGGGTAAGGTAGGACTTGTCATTTCCATTCTGGCTGTAATCCTCTCTGCTGTTTTATTTTTTGGGCTTAACCAGAATGTCAAAGGTCTAAGCGAGGAAGTAAGCAAGTTAGGCCAACTCAGCACAGAACTAAAA
>LGER01000096.1 GCA_001507915.1 Desulfonauticus sp. 38_4375
TATTAAATAACTTTTGCAAAATAAACCTGAGGTTAGTATATCGCTTATCCAGACCCTTTTTATTTAATCCAATAAATAAGGCTTTTTTAGACCCTATTAAAACAGCTAGTTTACGCGCTCTGGTTAAGCCAGTATAAATCAAATTCCTTTGTAAAAGCACAAAGTGCTGGGTTGCCAAGACCATTACGATTACAGGAAATTCACTTCCTTGAGATTTGTGAATACTTACAGCATAGGCCAGACTAAGTTCCTCCAGGTCTTCTCTAGAGTAGAGTACTTTTTGTCCATCAAAATCCACTTCCAGACTACCTTCTTCTGGCCAAACCCGGGTAATAAATCCCAAATCCCCATTAAAAACCTGTTTTTCGTAATTATTGGCTAGCTGAATAACCCTATCCCCTTCAGAAAAATAAATTTGCCCTCTTTTTATTCTTTTGTTTTTACCAGAATTTAACCTGGCTTGCAAAGCCTGATTTAAACTTATGGTCCCCAATTCGCCTTTATGCATAGGAGTTAAAACCTGTACCTCTTTTTTGGGATCAAAACCATAGATTTTAGGAATCCTTTCACTGACCATTTTAAGGACTAACTCTTTGCTGGCCACAGGATCTTCTTTTTCTATCCAAAAAAAATCAGAATAAGGAGCCTCGAGTTTACTTTTAAGGGGTAATTTGCCTTCATTAATGCGGTGGGCATTGAGCACAATAAAACTTTCTTTAGCTTGTCTGAAAATCGAAGTTAGTCTTTTGCTGGCAATGGTTTCACTTTCTAAAAGGTCACTTAATACATTGCCCGGCCCAATAGCAGGCAACTGATTGATATCCCCAATTAAAATCAATCGACAGGTAAGAGGCAAAGCCCTGAGTAAAGCCAAAAATAACGGCGCATCAAGCATGGAAACCTCGTCCACAATAACCACTTCAGCCTTTAGTTTGTTTTCTTCTCCCAGCTCAAATCCACCTTCAGGTTTAGCCTTAAGTAAACGATGAATGGTGCTGGCCGGGAAATAAGTGGACTCTTCCAGCCTCTTAGCAGCTCTGCCAGTAGGTGCACAAAGTTTAATTTTATAATCCTGGGTTTGAAAAAGCTTTACTATAATTTTAGTAATAGTGGTTTTACCTGTACCAGGACCTCCGGTGAGAATGAATACTTTGTTTTCCAAGGCTAACCTTACAGCTTCTCTTTGCTCTGGAGTCAAATTTATCTTTTGTTCCTGTTCTACTTTTTTTATCTTTTCTTCCAAATTCTTTAACTGAATGTTCGGTAAAGGAAAGGTAGCCAAATGATAGATTCTAGAAGCAAGTTCTTGTTCCAGGGAATAAAAATAACTTAAATAAACAGCCTTTTTTAGCCCCTGCTCCTTTAAATCCAGGATAAAAATTTTCTTTTGTGCTGCCATTTCCTCCAAAGCAGATAAAATTACTTCTTCTTCTACTTCTAAAAGATCCTTTAGTAATTTTACTAATTCTTCCTGAGGGTAAAAAAGATTTCCCTTTTCAGCCAACTCTTTTAGTAAATAAAAAACTCCTGCTTCCAGACGAAAAAAAGAGTCTTTACTAAGCCCTAATTTCAGGGCCATACTATCAGCTCGTTTAAAACCAATTCCCCGAATATCTTTGGCCAGGGTGTAGGGATTTTGCTTAATTTTAGCAATGGCTTCTTGACCATACTTATTGATAATTTTTTGCACATAGCCTGTAGAAATCCCATGTGACTGGAGAAAAAGTACCAGATTACGAAGATTTTGCTGGCTCTTCCAGGAACTTACAATTTGCTCTAGCTTTTTAGGACCAATTCCCTCTATTTGCAAAAGTTCTTCTGGTGAATCATCAAGCACCTCTAAAACCCTACTACCAAAGGCTTCTATTAACTTTTCTCCTGTTTTTTCCCCAATTCCTTTAATTAAATTGGAGGTTAAAAATCCCTTGATTCCTTCCAAACTTACAAGTTCTTTGCGCACTGCTTCTTCTACCCAAAACTGCCGTCCATACTTAGGATGATTTTTCCACTTCCCCTTTAGTTCCAGCTCTTCTCCAGGATACAACTCCCCCAAATACCCACAAGCAGTAATATTCTCTTCTTTTAAATGAAAAAGAAAGGCAGTATATCCATTGTCCTGAGAATAAAAAAAGATCTTTTTTACTTCTCCCTTTAAAACTTCCATGAACCACCTATTGTTATTTTTCTATAAGTCTTGTATTTTACCTTTAACTATGCTTAAAAACAAGATTAAAAAGAGGGAAAATTTTCACCTTCAAGGAGTGCAATATGCATGAAGTTATTATCATAGGCTCTGGTCCAGCAGGCTTGTCTGCAGCCATTTATACCAGTAGAGGCGGAGCCAAAACTTTGGTTTTAGGCTGTAATCCCAAAGTAGCAGGAGAATATGTCATTGACAATTATTTTGGCTTTCCTGAGCCCATTCTGGGCAAAGACCTAATTGCCCGTGGAATAAGACAGGCAGAAAAATTTGGAGCAACTATAAAGTGTGAAAAGGTTGTAGCCATTCATCAGCAAGAAAAGTTTTTTGAAGTAAAAACAACCACTAACCTCTACTCAAGCCAGACTATCATTCTAGCTACAGGAGTAAGCAGAATAAGGCCTGGCATCAAAAATCTAAAGGAATATGAAGGCAAAGGAGTCTCCTATTGCGTAAGTTGTGATGGATATTTCTTTAAAAATCAAAAGGTAATGGTTGTAGGTGAAGGGGCCTTTGCTGCCAACCAGGCCCTTGAGCTTCTGGAATATACTCCCTTTGTAAGCCTTTGCACCCAGGGAAAAGACTTAAACATCCCTGAAAATTTTTTGGAAAAGCTAAAAAAACACAACATTGAAATCTTACAAGAAAAAATAGAATCTCTGGAAGGTAAAGAGACCCTGGAAAAGGTCAATTTCTCCAATGGACAAAGTCAGGAAGTAGCAGGCTTATTTATAGCTATGGGTGAAGCCAGTTCCCTTGATTTTGCCTATTCTCTGGGGTTAATTACTAAGGGTAATTTTATTGAAGCAGATTGCGAACAAAAAACCAATATTCCAGGGGTATTTGCGGCTGGAGATTGTGTGGGTAGATTTTTACAAATAAGCGTGGCTGTAGGAGAAGGGGCTATTGCTGGCAAATCAGCCCTAACTTATTTGAAAAATAAAAAATAACTATTTTAAGGAGGTTACCCCTTAATAGTCTAAAATAAACTGATTTAATTCTTGTTTATACAATCTCCACTGGGGTAAAAATAAGTCCAGAAGGGATTTAAAACGCTTATTATGGCTTTTTTCCAGAAAATGAACTAACTCATGGACTATTACATATTCTAAATGTTCGAGAGGCCTTTTTATTAACTCTAAATTAATCCAGATCCTTCTGGCATAAAAATTACAACTTCCCCACCTGGTTTTCATCTTTTTTATCCTTACTTCTCTCGCTTTTACTTCAATTATCTTTTCCCATTTTGGGACTAACCTTTCTAATTCTTTTTTTAATTCCTTTCTTAACCAATTTTCATAATATTTTTGTTTTTGCTCCAAAGTATAATTTGAAGGAACATAAAAATATATGTATTTTTTATCATCTATCTCTATTCTACTTCTTTTAGAATCTTTTAGATTTAAAATATATTTTTTACCTTTAAAATAATGAACTTCGTTAGAAACATATTCTTTTGTTTTCATAGTGTCAAGAAAATTGTGTATGGATTTTTTCTTCTTTTGTAATAATTCTAATTTTTTCTTCTCCATATCTTGCCCTCCTGAG
>LGER01000023.1 GCA_001507915.1 Desulfonauticus sp. 38_4375
TTCCAGGATTTATAAGTGTTGTGTCCTCCTATATGAGTAGTTGAAGCTTGTCCTATTACTGACAGTGTATGTAGTCCTCCTACTAATTTGCTTTCCATTCCAATAATAATATCTGACTTTTTTCCAAGAATATATTCGGAAACATTGCCCCCAATCATTTCATTCTTAGTTCCAGCTTTTATTTCAAAGGGTCCTTCAGTGTACACCTTTAAACCATAACCAGAGTGTTCTGAGGATTCTTTTTGTTTGCTATTCTTATCTTCATGTCCTTCCTCTTCATCTTTTTTTGCACCCAGGCGGATGAAAGTATTTTGAGTAGGAGTGTGTAAAATAATGTTTTGTTTTCCAGCCTTGTCTTCAATATGAATCTTATTCCCTCCAGCAGTAGTAATTTTACTCATGGTCTGATCGGTATTTACCACTTGAGAAGGAGTATCTGGATTTGGTACTGCTGCTGCGATTACTGGGCGATCAGGATTGCCTTCAACAAAAGTAATCAAAACTTCTGTTCCCTTATGTAAAGGGAAATGCATTCCATGATTAGAACCAGCATAAGGCGTAGCCATTCTTATCCAGGTAGATGCTTTGCCATCTTTTTTGCCTGATAAATCAAAGGGAAGAATTACTTTATATCTGCCATGATCGTCTAGTTCAGCGTATTCTCCTGTACCTTCTGCATCTATCTTCGCATTTATGGTTCCTACTATTTTAGGGGCAGGCGTTTTTTTCTCAGCTCTAAACTGGATATCAGCAGGAATTGCCTTGAAATTATTTTGGTAAAAAACTTTTTTTTCCTGAGTAGAGAGAGTAGAGGAAAGGCCACTAATAAGATAACCTCCTTGGGCTCCTTCATGGTTAATCTCTACTGTTAGGTATTGCTGATTAAAATCTTCTCGGTAATGGTTGTCTAGAGTAAAAAGATAGCCTGGGGCTAAGTAAGGAATTGTGCTATTGCCGATAAACTCTTTTTTAGTGCAGCGAATTTGTTCAGCCCTTATTTTGGCCAGTCTATTTCCTTCTTCTGGAGTTAAAAAGTTCTCACCATAATAGTATACTTCTCCTATCCCTTCTTTATCTACCAGGGCACTGCCAGATATTTCTAGGGATGGTTTCATATAGTTGTAATCTTTTAACAAAATTCTTTGAGGAATATTATTGTATTTACAGATTAAACTTTGAATAATTTCGTTTCTTTTTTCATGATCTAAACCTGAGGGAGGAGAATAGTAAAAAGTGCTACCATTAGGATGAGCAGTGTGAGAAATTTTAGTGTCTGTAAATATAATTTTTTCTACATCTCCACTTTGATCAAAGTAATAGTATATTCCTTCTCTTTCTAACCATCTATTTAAAAAGTTAAAATGAGTTTCATTATATTGGCATACAAATTCATATTCTGGATATTTCTTTTGTAATTTTAATTCATAATCATTTCTAAATAAACCTGCATCTTTTAAAATTGCCTCTATAAGTTGAATTGGAGTTTTGTTGAGAAATATCTGGTTGTGATAAGTAAGAGTTAAATACCAAAGCTTTGGAACTAAAGTAGCCTTATAAAAGGTATACTTGTCAACTTGGTGTAGCTGTTCAAAAGAAGATATAACTCCATTAAAATTTACCTTAGAGCCATCTTCTCTGATAATGCTGAACCTGGCTCTATTTTTTATGATATCTTCATGCTTAATATTTTCATTTTCAGAAATTAGATGGATTTCAAATTGATAGAGTAGGGATAGACCTTCTTTACCCCAAAAGGAGATTACATAAAATGTATCTTCATCTACTGCCTTAGAAGTAAATTTAAATTTTTCTTTTTTAAAGAACATACGAAAATACCTCCATTAAATTTAGCTAAAGTTTAAAAGAAATTCTCCTTTTTCATCTGTTTCTAAGGACACCTTAGAGGGCATTTTGCCTGCACTTAAATGAGAAAGGATTTCTTGAGATAATTTGGGCAGAATATTCATATTTAAAATAAATTCTATATTTCTTGCCCCGGTTTCTACTTCTGTGCATCTATCTGTAATTTTTTCAACAACTTTAGGTGAATAACTAAAGTTTATTTTATTATTTTCCTTTAAGTTATTTGCTAATTTGTTTAGTTTTAGTTCTACGATTAGTTTAAGAGCTTCTTTCTTTAGACTATAGTAAGGCACAAGATTCATTCTAGCTAGTAATGCTGGCTTGAAATGTTTGGATAGAATTGGTCTTATAGCAGTACTAATGGTTTCCAGAGGTGGATATTCTTCTCCTTCTAAAGTCATTTCCTGAATAATATCTGAAGCTAAATTACTGGTTAGAAAAATTATAGTATTTTTAAAGCTTATTTCTTTACCTTCTCCATCTGTTAATACTCCTTTATCAAATACCTGATAAAAAAGATTTAAAACATCTGGATGAGCCTTTTCCACTTCATCCAGGAGGACTACGCTATAAGGCTTTTGTCTTACTGCTTCAGTCAACATACCTCCTTCCCCATAACCTACATAACCTGGAGGGGAGCCAATGAGTCTACTCACGGTATGGCTTTCCTGGAATTCACTCATATTAACGGTAACTACTTGTTTGCGACTGCCAAAAAGTATCTCTGCCAGGCAAAGTCCAGTTTCAGTCTTGCCAACCCCACTTGGTCCTACCAAGAGGAATACTCCAATGGGACTATCCTGCTTGCCAATGCCAGCTTTTCCAGCCTTAATTACTTTGCCAATGACTTCTAAGGCTTGATCTTGTACTTTTATTTGCTCTTTTAATTTTTCTTCCAGACTGAGTAAAAGTTTGGCCTCGTCTTGGAGCATTTTGCCTAAAGGAATACCTGTCCAATCTGAAACCACTTGAGCTACAACGTCAGGATTTACTTCTATTTGTAAAAAGGATTTTTGGGCTTGTATTTTTTTTTAGGTCTTGATGGATTTTATCCATTTCTTTTTTTAATTTATCTTTGTCTTCTCCTGTGCTTTGAGATAGTTTTTCTCTTAAATTTAGAAGCTTATCTACACATTCTTTTTCTTTTTTCCATTTAGATGTTAAGTCTTTAATCTATTTTTCTATTGTTTTTATTTTGTTTTTTAAATTTTTATAATGTATTTTGTCTATAGTAATGTTGTTTTGTGCATCTCTGTCTAAAGCTTCTATTTCTCTTTCTATGGCTTGTTTTTGTCTTTCTTTATCTTCTATTTCTGCTGGCTTAGAGGTAAGGTTTATTCTTACCCTTGCACAGCTTGTGTCTAACAAGTCTATGGCTTTATCTGGGAGAAACCTGCCAGTGATATATTTATGAGCTAAATTAGCAGAGGCTTCAATGGCATCATCTCTAACAACTACTTTGTGGGATTTTTCATAATTCTTTTTTATTCCTCTTAAAATTAACTTGGTAGTTGAAACATCTGGCTCATCAAGTTTTACCAGTTGAAACCTTCGAGCAAGGGCAGGATCTTTTTCAAAATACTTTTTATATTCACTCCAGGTGGTAGCTGCGATAGTTCTTAATTCTCCTCTGGCTAAGGCTGGTTTTAAGAGGTTGGCTGCGTCACTTCCGCCTGCAGAGCCTCCTGCCCCTACTAGAGTGTGGGCTTCATCTATGAAGAGGATAATGGGCTTTTCCGAGGCCTTTACTTCGTCAATTACTCCCTTTAATCTGTTTTCAAATTCACCCTTCATGCCTGCGCCAGCTTCTAATAACCCCAAATCTAATCCTAGTAAGGAGACGTCTGTTAAAAAATCAGGGACATCCTGTTGGGCAATGCGTAAGGCCAGGCCTTCTACCACTGCTGTTTTACCCACTCCAGGTTCACCTACACAGATGGGATTGTTTTTTCTTCTTCTGCCCAGGATATCTATAATTTGTCTTATTTCCTTGTCTCTTCCAAACACAGGGTCTATTTTTCCTTCCTTTGCTCTTTGGGTAAAATCAATGCAAAAGCGGTCTAAAAAACTTCCCTTTTGGGCAGAAGGAATTTTTCCTTTTTCTGTTTTACTAACTGGATTTTCTTTAGAATTTTCCAAGATACTCCAGAAGTTTTCTTCTAGATTTTGGAGATTTATTTTTTTTAATAACTCTCCATATTTTTCTAATAGGTAAAAGTTAGGTCTTTTAAGTAGAGCCATCAGCAAACTAGCAGACCTAATCTGGTCATCTTTAAGATCTATGGAAGATATAAGCCAGCTATCTGCAAAAAGTTCTATAAGTATAGGAGAAAAAACAGGTTTCCCTGTATTGCCGACTTTTAGATTTTCTAAAGATTGCTCAACAAGCCTTCTAAGCCTTTCTATATCAACAGAAAAATGTTTTAAGATCAAAAACCAATCAGCTTCTAATTCTTCTAAAATTTTTAGAATAAAGTGTTCTAAACTTATTTCATAGTGGGTTCTGGATACACATAGTCCTGCAGCTCCATGCAAGGTGGAAGTGCATACTTCATTTAAGTTTTCTATTAAGCCTTTTAAATCAACACTTATCATCTGATTTTCTCCTTTAATGTTGCGCAAGACATATTTTCTGTCTTTGGTTGGTTTTGGTTTTACCCAGCCAGGTATTCCATCCTAGATAGCCTGTTTCTTGTTGTCCAAGTTTAATGGGATTTATTATAGTGGAATCCAACTTCACTATTAAATCCCATTTCAAAGGCTGATCTAGATAAAAATCTATAATTTGTATTAGTTGTTTATATTTTTCAGTAAAGGGAAGTAGGTATAAGAGCTCTTTTAATTCTTTTATTTCAATTATTATTGCAAATTTTCCCATTCTATCTTGTATCTTTTCCCCTAGATAAGTGCTTTCTCCCAGGCTATGATTAAATTGGCCCAAGTGTAGCCATTGTTCTTGAGGAATACTTGCCCATCTAAAAACACACTGGACAATTTCCAGGTCTTGGAGGTTTAAGATTTTTTTTAAAAGAATTTCTAAGGAAGTAGCAGATCTGGGGAATTGGGAAATAAGCCCAATGTAGCTTAAAAATATTTTATGATTTTCTACTTTTTCTCTAAATTCTTCTATTTTTAGACCAATTAACGCGTATAATCTATCTATAGTTGCGCTATCTTGTTCTTCAACTATCTTATATCCTAACTCATACTTAGACCATCTCTGAAATAAAAGATGGTAAAGAGGGTTGTTTAAGATATCAATAAAATCTCTGGTAATACTCCTATCTTCTTCTTTTTCTTCCAAAAGCATTTCTGTATAATAAGTAGGAAGAGGAGAAGAGGCTCCATAAAGTCCAAGAAAGGTAGTTGTGATATCAAATTGATAGGAATGGTTGGTTTCCCTTTTTTCTATTTTTACTATATCTGTACCTGGAAAATCTAAAGAAAGTTTTGGCCTTATTCTAATGATTTCTTCTACTTCAGAAACACCTTTTTCCTTTAAAATCAGGCAAAGTAGTCTATAAGCCTGGATAAAAGAAAATTGACTGCTCTTCTCAATTAGGTGTTCTATTAAATCAGAGTTCTGCGTCCTATGGTTGTTGGCCATGTAAAGTTTATTCATCCAGATAAATCTGTTACTTTTAGTTTAATAAAAGAATTTAAGTGCGTATATTGACTAAAAAGTTCCTTTAGAACAGAACAAAAGAGATACATATCTCCTGTAGAGGCAAATTCTTCTTGATTAAGAGTTAGTAAAACCTCTCTTCCCCTGAGTATTATCCCTTTTACTATTTTATCTACAGCTTTTACCTGTATATCTTTAATGGAGTCTATTCTTTTGTCATTTGCCAAAATTTTTGCTTTATCTGTTCTTTCTTGAAAATTGTAAAATTTTAATATTTTCTTCAAACCCTGGGTGTTAGCTAGAGACAGTAAATTTAAGGAGATATGAGAAATGAAATCCCAAAGTTTTTCCTTACTGAGAAGAGGCATGACACTGGAAGTTACTGGGATTATATTTTTAAACTCAACAGTTTCTGGAGAATTACTGGTAGGCTCAGATATATCTCCTAAATGTATTTTTTCGGTTAAACTTCCATTGGTACAGAGTAGTTTGCAGGTTATGGTTTGCTTTTTTATTTCTTTTAACTTTTCTGGATAAAATATTTTTAAAAAGGTTTCTGGTTTGTTGCTAACAGGAGAAAGAGAGTGTCTAACCTGGTAATAAATTTGATTTTCTTTGGTAGGGGTAAATATGCTAAAGGGAAGATAATCAATTTTTTCCACACTTCCTTCTACATATCCAGATACCTCCTGTATGTCATATATTATGGGATCTAACTCTTCCTGTCTTTCTGGAAGCACTCTTATCTTTTCTTTTGTATGTTCTAATATAATTGGTTCAGACTCACTTTCAAAAATATTGATAACTGGAGTTGCATATAAAACAAAGTTATCTAATCCTACCTGTTTTAAATTCCTATTTCTATTTTTAAATATAAAAGATAGCTTAACTTCCTCTGTAGATTTTAATCTATTATTTAAATTTGTTAAGCGTAAAAAGAGAAATTTTTGAGGTAAAAGAAAATATTCTTGAATTAAGGTAAATCCTGGGAAAATATTTTCTGACAGAGGTAAAATAGAGTTATGAGGATCAAACCCCAGAGGATAAAGGCTTTTATTTCCTAAATATTCCTTTGTATTATCTTGAGGATAGGTAAGTACAATATCTTCTAAGTTAGTGGTAAGAGCTAAGAAAATTTCAGTTGCGGTGATAAAATCTCCGTGTAAGAAAAAATCCAGATAATCTATGGAGAGGCTCTTTAGGTCCATTTTGCTTTTGAGGGTAATAGTGATTTTTTCTTTGTTGCCAGGTATATCTTCTTTTTCTACCTGTACAATTTCTAAGGGGTAAACTTTAGTCTCAAAGCAGGTTTGAAAAATACACCTTCCTTTTTCTTCAATAGGAGGAGTGCTTAAAGAAATTCCTTTAGGTATGGTTAAAGGACTACTCAGACTGGTTTTGGGAAAAAATTTGACAATGGAAGTAGCAGGTACAGATTTCAAGAATTGAGGGAAGATTATGGTTGCCAGATTGTGAATGATTTCTGGAAAATCGTCATCTATTTTTTTTTCTAATAAGAGCTGTTAAAAAGGCCACTCCTTCCAGAAGTCTTTCCACATCTGGGTCTGCAGATTCACCACTTAGCATGGGCGCTGCTGTGGGATGTTTTTGGGCAAATTCTTTAGCTAGTACTCTTAAATTATAGAGTTGTCGTTGATAATATTCTTGCATACCTACTCACTTATTTTTACTTGTCCGTTGGGGTCTATCCAGGTTTCAAAGGTAATGGGGATATTTCCTTTTTCTTTTAAAAAACCTTCCAGGCGAAAATGTAGAGATAATTCTTGCCTGGGATTGGGTTCATAAATGATTTTTACTCTGGTTAGTCTGGGCTCATATTTGCTTATAAAGTGTTGAATTTCTGTAGCCATTTTTTGCCCCATGGTTTCCATGCTTTCTGAGGGAAAATTGGTTAAGTCAGGTATCCCAAATTCAAGGTCTAAAAGTACACTTCCTTTACGGGTGTTGAGGAGGAGGTTTAAGTGATTGAGGACTGAAGAGATTGCCCGAGAGATACCTGTCCCCACTTGGGATTCTGGGTTTTCCAGATTATAGATTCTCTCCAGCAATCTCTCTTCAGCCATAGTTTAACCTTCTTTAGGAGCTCTCCAATCATCCTCTGCTTCTTTATTGGCAGTTTTGTGGGACCAAGTAATTTTGCTGTAAGTAAAGGCTACGTCTTCTAAATCTGGAAGGGCCTTTTGGGTAGCGTCTAAGGTATTGGGCTTATAATGCTCAATTGCCACTACAATAGCATTTTCCAGCTTTACTTGAAAATAGAGTTCTTCCTGGCCTTTGTCATTGATGCGATAATAGTCCAACTGCCAGGTCTTCATTTGCTCTCCAGAGGTACAGGCCTGATAAAGGAGAGGAGAACTGGGATCTACATGCTTGGTGATGATAAAGGGTTTGTGCACTCTCTGTCCTGTAGGAAGTCCACTTAAACTATCTCTGGGGATTTCCACTCCGTGTTTTATGGCATAGACTAAGAGAGTCTTTTCTCTACCCTTTTGAGTGCAATCACCTTCAATTTTACCCTGGTTTTTACCTTCTAAGGTCAAATAACCTGTCATAGCCATGATTTAATGCCTCCTTTTAGTTTATTCTTTATCCAATTTACCTACTAGGGATAGAGTAAAAGATGCTCCCATGTACTTAAAGTGAGGTTGCACCATCATACTTACTCTATACCAGCCAGGTTCTCCCTCTACATCTGATACCTGGATATGGGCCTTGCGCAGGGGCCTTCTGCTTCTAACGCCTGGAGATGGATTGTCCTGGTCAGATACGTATTGACTAATCCACTTGTTTAACTCTGTTTCTAACTCACCTCTATTTTTCCAGGAGCCAATATTTTCTCTTTGAATAACCTTGAGATAATGGGCCAGCCTGCTGACAATAAAGGAAGTTGCGTGCCCAGCTTGTAATTTAGTTCTGCCTGCTTGCCCTCGGTTGTATTGGCAAACTTTTTGGGTTTCTGGACAGAATTGGCTGAGAAAAAGGCTGCATTGTCGCTACCTTTGCGCATAGTAAGAGCTATAAAGCCTAATTCAGCCAGTTCAAACTCCCTTCTTTCAGAGATGAGTACTTCTGTGGGAATTTTGGTTTGTAACTCTCCCATGGCTTCATATTGATAAAGAGGTAGGTCTTCTACAGTTCCACCTCCCTGAGGGCCAATGATATTGGCACACCAGCGATATTTGGCAAAACTATCTGCAACTCTGGAAGCAAAGGCAAAAGCAGTATTGCCCCAGAGAAAATTAGAGTCTCCAGCAGACACGTCTTCGTGGTAATTAAAGTTTTTAGTAGGATTAGATTCAGGGTTATAAGGAGGTCTAAGCAAAAACCTAGGAAGGGTCAGACCTATATTTCTGGCATCTTCACTTTCTCTAAAGGCATTCCACTTAGTGTACTGAGGCATTTCAAAGATGGACTTTAAATCTTTGAGATTAGGAAGCTCTGCAAAACTTTTGATGCCAAAAAATTCAGGACTAGCTGCGGCGATAAAGGGAGCATGAGACATGGTTGCTACGCTGGCAATGTTTTGGAGTAGTTTTATATCCCTGGGATTATGACTAAATTCAAAATTACCTACCAACAGGCCATAGGGTTGACCCCCAAATTGGCCGTATTCTTTAGTGTATACTTTTTGATACAGGCCAGACTTAACTACCTCTGGTGAGTCTTCAAAATCTTCTAAAAGCTCTTCTTTGGTCACATTTAAGATTTCCACTTTTATGTTTTCTCTAAAATCTATCCTATCTACTAGAAACTTTAAAGAGCGCCAGGCAGATTCTAGCTTTTGAAAGTCTTTATTGTGCAAAATAGCATCCATTTGCTTACTTATTTTTTGGTCTATTTGAGCTATCATTTCATCTATCATAGGAGCAGAGATGCGTAAGTCTTCTTTTTGGGAGGTTAAAAGTTCATCCAGAAAAGCGCTTATACCTTTTTTGGTGACTTCATATCCTTCATCTTCTGGCTTTAATTTAGTGGCTTGGACAATTTCATCTAGAAGAGAGCTTTCTTGTTCAGTTGTTTGTTTTTTTTCTTCTTTTTGTTGTTGAGTAGACATATTTTATCCCCCTTATTCTTCTATACCTAATTCTTTAAATAGCCTGTCTCTTTTATCTTTATCCTTTACTAATTCAGTTATTTTTTTCCTGAATTCTGGAATATTACCCAGTGGTCCCTTTACTGCCTTTAGAGCATCTCTAAGCTCTTTTAGCTTCTTTAGTTCTGGTACCTTTTCTACAATAGCATCTGGTTCAAAATCCTTAATACTTTTGAATTCTAAACTTAAGCTCATTTCTGCATCTGGATCGTCACTTAATTCATTCTTAACCACTGTATCTAGTTTTACTTTCATTCCTGCCAATACTTCATCGAAATTGTCTTTATCTACATTGATTGCCTTTCTATTTTCCAAAGGTTCTTCACTTTCTTGTCCAGTAAAGTCTCCCATAACCATCATTTTTAAAGGAAGCTCCACTTCTTCTTTGGCGTCTCCTGTAGCTGGCTTATAAACTATGTTTACCCTTTCTTTAGGTGCAACAGATGCTTCTTTAGACATGTTAATCCCTTCTTGGTTTTTTATTTATAAAAAATTTAAAACTATTGCTGGGTTAAGTAAGGATAATTTATCGTAAATACTTTCTAGCATATCTTGATGGTTATCTTTCCCGGTTTGTAATACTTTAAGGCAAGCAACCAGACCTTGTACAGCTAATTCAGGTTCCCATTCGTCTAATTTATACTTTGCTATAAAATTTAGTATCTTGTAAACATATGGAAAATATAGTTTATTTTGGTTTTGTTCCAAGAATAAATTTACAAGTTTTATATACCAGAATATCTTTTCCCTTTTACTTTGGGTTAAAGATATTTCCTTTTGTAATTTTAATAAAGTTTCTTGCAGTCCTTTGGATTTAATGTTTTCTTTTATTGAGGTAAAAATTGTGTCTATTTTTTTAAAAAGTTCATCGTGATTGGTAATATCAGATAAGGGGAGTGAACTAGAGACAGGTTTATTTAAAGTTTTTAACCATTTTTGGGTATTGGTATCAGCAAAGGGAGTATTATCTGAAAAACAAAGCTGCTCTATCCCTGGTAGTTTGTTTAGAAACCACTTTACTTCTTGTTCTATGGCTTTGGCAGCTAAGTTTTGTCCGAGATTCTCTAGGGCTTCTTTAGAATAACGACTCAGATCCAGCCAGAATAAGAATTGAGGCACATAAGCTTCAGCAGTTTCTAGGAGTGCTGGCCAGTCTTGATTTTGATAGAGATTTTTCAGGGCGTTTATAATAGTTAGATCTGGAGGTGGTAATAAGGTTTTTCCCTGTTCAGCCATGGGTTTATCTTCTATATTTAGCCAGCTTACAATTCTGTTTAATCTAAATAACTCTGGCCAGTAGGGGTTTTCTTTAGCCATAATAAGGCTGGCTTTATTTAAGAGAGAAAATCCTTGTTCCATTAAGGCCTGGGAGTTTTCTTCACTTGCGGCTGGTTCTGGAGCAGAGGCAGGTTCTGGTGAGGGCTTTTGAGAAAAATCAGGTGGTGGAGAAGAGGGAGGTGGATTTGAAGGTGAAGAAGCCGAGGGAATAGAACTCTCTGAAGGGGCAGTAATTATTGCTTCCAGGTTTTCTTTTAAGTTGAGAAAAGAAGGACCATCTGGCAACTTATCTGCAATAAATTTATCTATATCCTCAAGGTCTTTTAACAAGGCTTTCTTTTCATTTTGTTCAACTTTATATTCTTGCTCTCCTTTTAAGTGTTTTTCTATTTCTTCTTTCCACCAGTTTAAAGCATTTTTTCTTCCTTTCATTCTTTTTTTAGGAGGATAGAGCTCATCCCAAAAGTTATAAAGTATATCGCGTAAAATCTTTGTGCCAATAAATAGACCTTGTATTCCTTGTAGATGAAAAAGAGCAATTCCCAGGTAGGTAGTAATAATTAAATCCTTGGATTTTTCTTTCAGGATTAACTCGCTTAATTTGGCGACTTTTTCCCAATCTGGAGGTGTAGTAGCTGTAGGGGAAGAAAGTTTGTCTATTTCTTGCTGGACTGCTTCGTATTCAGGTTCATAGCGAACATCTTCTCCAGCTCTTTTATCTTCACTTATGGGAAGTTGGCCTAAATTTTCCAAATCCATATTTAAGTTACTCCTCAAAGGGACACTCAATAATTGTTTGAGGTATGGTTTTTGGGGTAGAATTAAGTAAGTTTAAGATATCTTCTTGATTTTTTAATTTATAACCTATTTTTATCCATTTTATATTAGCTTTTTTTAAGTATTCTTGATTAGAAGGAAAATCTTGAGGATAAAAAGTTTTACTCCCATTTTTAAAATCCTGTAAGAACCTGGCAAAACCTAAAGAACCAGGATAGTTTTTGTGTAAACTTAAATCAGAAAAAATTATACTTAAGGTGGTATCACCGCATTTTTGGGGAGACCAGTTAAACTTTAAGGTTTGAGGATAGTTATAATTGTTGAGAGTAAAATTGGTGTCAGAGCAGTTAACTTTTAAACTTACATAATAAGGAACTACATTGGCTTTGGTATTAACCTCTATGGGTATAGTAGTTAATTCTATAGAATAATTGTCTTTTTGATTTAGACTTAGTCTGTTACTTTTTTGAAGAAGGGATAAAATTTCCTTATTAAAAGGAAGATACATCTTTCTAAAATTTGGCTTTAATTTATAACCATTTTCTCCACCAATGATAAAAGGAGTGAGGTAAGTATTGTAAAATTTCCAAAGAGCTCCTTCATCCTTTTTAAATAGATTTTGAGTAAGGCTATCTTCATCGCTTGCCTTAACAACACTTAATACATCCTGCTCCCATTTGTTTTGTAAGTAACAACTAGCCTTTCTTGAACTAAAGTCTAACAGAAAGTCTAGAGGACCAAAGACTAAGTCATAGACATAGCTTGTATCAGGGTAAGGATTCATAGAAAGTTTGAAACGATAATATTTTTTATAGGCAGTAACTAACTCGCTCTTATCCAGAGCGTCTGCCAGAAAGGTCTTTTTATATTCTTCAAAGGCTTCTTGATCTGTAGCTACACTAATACTTATGTTCAGGGATTGAAGGTAATCTAAAAAGGCTTTTGCTCTTTCAATTAATTGTAACTCTTCTTGAGCAAGTTTTTCATCTACTTCTTGAGTAACATCTTTTGTTAGATTTTGTGCTTTAGACTTTAAGGAAGCCAGGATAGAACCCTGTTTTTTTTTGGGTTAATTCTGTAGATTTTTCTTTTACTTTATATATTTTCTTTAACTCTTTTACCCAGTAGGGAGCTTTTTGGTTTCCAATATCCTTTTCCAGAGCATTAATTTCCTCAATAACTTTATCCAAAAGCAGAAAGTAAGGATTATAATTTTTAGTCATTGTCTCTGCCAGTTCTTTCCAGCTTTCTTCAGAGTTGATTCTAGATAGAGCAATATTAAAATTTTGAATAAAATTGTACCATTTTTGATAAAATTGATTTTTATACCATTTCCAGAATTGCACTTCCTTTAATTCTATATCTGTTTTTAGGTCAGTATATTGAGTGTCATTTTTTATTAACTGAATAAATTTTTTTATATTTTCTCTTCCTTGTTTAGTATAAGCAGAAGATACATATATTTAATTTTGATAAGAACCTATGTATTCTACTTGCCAGAAGTCGTTTAAATGAACTCTGGGAGAGTTAGCTATATTTTTATCTATAAGCCAAAGTAAATCTTTACCTTTTTTACTCAGGAGTTTTCTTAATAAGTTTTTATATATTGATAATTTTTCTTTAAAATAAGTTTTATCTTTATTCCAATTAAGATATGTATAATAGTTATCTATAAAAGTATAACTCAAACTGCTTATATTCTTATCATTCTTGTTTTGTTGAAACAAATCATTAGTAATATAGATAAATTCTTTAGTTAAGTAGTTATCTTTATTTTGTAAGTTGTCATTTATTATGGACATGCGTAGAGCTACGAAAGCTAAGTAATCTACAAAAATTTCAGGGGGGGTATTTTCATCTATTTGGGATATTTTTAAATCTAGATAGCGGTCAAAGTTTTCTAAAAAGCCTTCTTTGAATAGAGAACTGTAGTGCTCTTTTAATTTTTGTTCTACAATCAGGCTTTGGGTTAGTCCAAATCTGGGGATAAGCCAGTTTTGGTTTTGTTGATCCATATCCAATATTTTTAAGCGCATTTTGTCTAAGAGGAGAAGGTTGTCTATTATTTGAGAAGTAAGGTTGGGAAGCTGGGGAAATTCTTCCTTAAAAGAAGATATGCTTTTTACATTTAGGTAAAAAGCTAAAGAGAGTAAGCTTCCTAGAGAAAGCATCAACAAAAGATAGGTAACAGTCCCTAAGTTGTTGACCAATTTTTTCCAACTTAGAAAAGAAGGTAAAGGGAAAATGAGATTCCTGTCCTGGGGTAAGATGGTTTGAAAAAAATCTTTTAGGAATATTCCCTTATTTGAAGGTAGATTGCCTGGGGTATTTTCTGGATTTAACTTGGTGGTAGTTAAAAAATCAGAGTTGGGTAGACCTTCTCTTAAGGCACTGGAAAAATAGATGCCTCTAAAAAGAGCATTTTCCTGATAGGTATTTTCCTCAAAGACACCATCCAGGAAAAAGGAAAGCTTGTTTAAAAGCTTTTCCATTTCTAAAGTAAAAGTAAAAGCGCCAGGCTTTAGAGGAGAAGTTTTATGGGCCAGGATGAGAAGTAGTTCATTTAACTTGTTTTCAATATCCTCTTTAGCCAGATCCAGTACTTCTTTAGAGGTGGCATGGAGGTTGGAATTGGTATATCCCATGGCCTGTTCAAGGGCCTTTTCAGGTAACATGCTGGTGAAGTCCGTAAAACCATACACCAGGTCCATTTTGGTAATAAGCACATAAACAGGAAACTTGGCGCCCATGGTTTGCATCATATGGTCAATTCTTTGTCTTAAACTCTGTCCTATCTCCTTTAATTCTTCAGGAGAGTTTTGAAGGAGTTTATCCGCTGCAATAACTACAATGACGCCATTTAAGGGTTCTTTTTTGCGATATTTACTTAAAAGCAGGAGAAATTCTTTCCATTCTTTTAAATCAGGACCTTCTTCAATGGGCACAGCGTATCTACCAGCAGTATCTAAAATAATAGCTTCTTTGAAAAACCACCAATCGCAGTTTCGAGTACCATAAATACCACTAGCTTTGCTTACCTCTGTTAGGGCAGAACTAAGCCTGGCATTTTTTATGGCAGAGGTCTTACCATTTCTAGACTCACCTAAAACCAAAAACCAGGGCAGCACATATAGGGGATTGCCATATTTCCTTAGATGAGAGTTTTGTAGCTTTTCTATAGATTCTTTCCAGTGGGCTTGAAGCTCTTCTAGTTTTAAGCGCTGAGGATGAGGTGAATCTTGAATAGCTGTAGTATCGTGTTCAATAATGTGTTTAATGAATTTTTTTTCTCTTTTTCGAAGAAAAAGTTTTTTCAAAAAGAAAATACCAAAAAGCAAAGCTAAGCCAAAAGTGAAAAGTATCAGACTAGACCATTGGGGCCAGGACATTTTTTGGGTGATAAAGTAAGATAGGTAGCCGATTGATATTATGAAAACAAGAATAAGAAGTATTTTTAAGGTTTTAAGTAATAGTTTTATCATATGCCCTTAAAATAATTATCTATTAAGAGATTTAATTCATAAGAATAAAATAAATACAGGCCTATTAAGATTATAAGAGGAAGAATAATTATTATCCAGGTCTTCCAGGAGTTTCTTTTCCAGGGAGTAAAGTTTCTTTTTTGCCTGGCAGTGTTTTTTTCGTAAGAAGAAGTAAAAAGAGACTGGGGTAAAGATAAATTGGGGTTAGAAGTTAGTTTTTTTAAATTGGAATATTTTATGTCCTCTAACTTTCCTTCTGTTATAGAATCATAATATTTACCTTTAAAACCCAAAGCCAGGCATAATTCGTACAATATTCTTAAATCCTTTTGTTCGTCAGGGATATTTTCTAACTTTTGAAAAAACTCTTCACCCGCTTGATCAGTGTTAAAAAATGTTTTTTGTAACTTATTTTTTACCCATTTAGACTTATCTTTAAGGTTAGAGCAAAGTATTTGTTCATCAATAAAAGCAGCTATGGGAAAAAAATACTCTTTCCAATCTGTAAAATTGTTTTTTTCAGCCAATTCTTGAGAGCGAGAAATAAGCTTTTTATAGTTTTCACTTATTTCATCAAAGGAGAACTCTTCTTCTCTTGAAGTCAAGTATAGGGTATAACTTAGAAGTTCTGCATAATAATTAAAATTTTTCATAAAAAATTCTCTATAGCTTAGAAATTACTAGATCTACAGAAGCATCTTCTGGTGCATTCTCCCAATATAAGGCTAAGTCTCCACTTTCTTTAATCCTGGGCCAGATTTTGGAGTCCTTTTCTAAAACAAAAAAGTAGGTGTGTTCTTTTTTGGGTAATCCTGGTGGAGGAGAAGTGCGCTGAAAGAAGAGAAGGCCAGGTAAGGCCCGGGCAATTAAGGTTTCTAGATGGGAACTGGTAGATATCTTGGCTAAGGACTCCAAGCTGGGGATAGAGCTCTCTTCTTGGGTGGTAATTACTAAACAATAATTAAACTTATCTTGCAATAGATTAAGAGGAAGACTTACCTCAAAAAAGTCTTCTTTTCTAGTCAACCTTAAGATGTTTTCTGCACCAATGACAATAGCATCTAACAGTTCCTCCAGGAGTAAGATTAATTCTGAAAAGCTTTGGTAGAGATTGTTATGTTGATAACCAGTCAAGAGTTTTTTATTTTCAGAAGTAATACCTAAGGCATTTATTCTATCTGTAAAGGTACTTAGCTCACCTACTAATTGGCTTAAGTAAGAATATAATTTAAAGGGATGCAAGCTATTACTTTGAATAAATTGCTCCAGCAAAGGAATATTTCTATTTAGCACTAAAAGGGCCAGAAGATATCTTAAATATCCTATTTCAAAATTATTGCTTTGAGAGTCTTTGTTTAATTTATAACCCTCCAAGGTTTGTAGTTTAGAAAGGATGTGTTCTTTTAGCTGTAGTAAAAAATTAGAAAAATAAGAGAAGTTTTTTACATTAAGTAAGGGTGGAAGAAAATCAGAAGTAATAGTCCATCCCTTTTCTTCTTTTTTGACTTTAGCCAGGGGAAGGAGGTAATAGTCATTTAAAGACTCTAATTCCTCTTCAAAAAAAATATTTAGCACATATTGCAAAAACCTAACCTTGGCTACAGGAGAGTCTGCTAAATAAATGTCTTTTACGTCTCTGGGATCTGGAGAGGAAACAAATCTAGTACCTATGACCCCTTCTTCTATATCTTCAGTTACATTTGAACTATCTGGCATTAATTTTTTTAAGCCAAGATAGACCAAAGTTTCTTTTGTGCCATCCAATTTTTTGAGACTGCGAGGTCTAAGAATGGCATTTTGGGGATAATCTACATAAGTTTTATCTGGAAAAAGAGCTTTTACCTTTTCTATTTCTAAAAGATTTTCTACCAGGGAAGATTTTCTAAACTTTAGTTCACTTATTCCCCAATAGTAGTTGAAGTTTTCTAGCTGGTAAGCATTTATCTTTTGGATGTATATTTCTTGCTGTTGAAAGTGTTGAGGCTGTAAAAAAAGACCCTGGAACCAAAATACTGGAGAAAAATTCATTGAGTAGTCTCCTTTAACTCTTGCAGGCTATTTTCAGTAAAAATTAATTTTAAGTTGAGGTCTGGTATGATTGCTATTTTTTCTCTAGAAAAAAATCCTTTTTTCTTTAGTTTGTAAGGTATTTGAATAAACAAAGTGGTTTTGGTTGGTTCTAAATTGTAGTAAGCAGCAACTATGGCCAACCATTGCGCGTCTTTTACTCTATCTAAGACTATTTTATCCTTACTTCCTGGCTCAATAAATATCCTCTTATAAGTAAGGACATTGTTATCTTGTAAATTCTGATTTAAAATTTTTAGCAGGCCTTCTTTGTAAGAAGATAGTTTTTTGAAATTGTTGGGATCATCTAGCTGGCAGATTACTACTAGTAAAGAATGGGGGAAATTGTCATAATAGTTTAGATTGGGATTAGCTTGATATTCAATAGTTATTGCTTTTTCTTTGAAATTCCAGTTAGGAATAGGTGTAGGTGGTTTTGAACAAGCACTAAAAAAAAGCTAAAAATAAAGAAGAAATAGATACTCTTTTTTATCACCGCTTATCACCACTTCTTTACTTTTGAAGTAAACAAAAGATGCTAAAAAGTCAATTGGTTTTTAAAAACAAGCTAAAAGTTTTTAAGTGTAAACTTAAACTTAAGATATTTAAACTTTTTTGTCATAATTATTAAAAAATAAAATTTATTAGGCTAGCTGGTTGATATTGTTGCAGAAAAATATCAAGGTAAAAATAACTATTTTTGATTCTTGACTTTTTTTAAAAAAATAACTTAACTTCTGGATTTAGAAGGATTTTTAAAAAGGAGTTAATGATTTTGATTGGATATAATAAGCCAAGGGTGAGGTTAAAAAGGCTTAAACTCAGGCGCAAGGCTCCTGCCAAGAAGCTCTGGTGGCTAATGGCAGGCATTTGTGGGATTGCTGTTTTTTATTTTTATTTTTTCTTTCCTGTTAGCTCCAATATTGAAGCCAGCCTTCCTCCCAGGCCAGATTTAGAGAAAGCACATACCCTAGCTTTAAAAGAAGATACTGCTTTTAAGCCCTTGCAGGAAGTTGTAGTAAAAGAAGCAAGTATAGTTGCAGGAGATAATTTGATCTCTCTTCTGGGAGAGTATCTTGGAGTAGAAGAGATTTATGCTCTGGTAAACAGGGCCAGGCCTTATTATTCCCTGGAAGATTTAAGGGTAGGGCATAAGTATAGGTTGCTTTTTAGAGATAACACTTTGGTAGGCTTTGATTATGAAATTGATGAGAATAATGTTTTAAGTGTACTTATTTCCAGAGGAAATTTTGAGATTAGCTTAAAGAAAATTCACTATGAAGTAAAAGAAGTTTTAGTTCAGGGCACAATAGAAGATAGTTTGTTTTTGGCTGTGAAAAAGGCAGGAGAAGAGCCTGCCCTGGCCATTAATCTGGCTAATATTTTTGGCTGGGATATAGATTTTATTCGAGATATCTGGCCTGGAGATAGTTTTGTGGTTTTGGTGGAGAAAAGATACAGGCAAAACCAGTTTGCTGGTTATGGTAAAATTCTGGCAGCCAAATTTATTAATCAGGGCAAGCCTTTTTATGCTTTTTATTATAGGACAGGAAATAGAGAAGATTATTTTGACTTACAGGGTCGTTCTTTGAGAAAGGCCTTTTTAAAAGCTCCCCTTGCCTTTAGCAGGATATCTTCAGGGTATTCCTTACATAGAAAACATCCCATCTTAAAGGTGGTTAGGCCCCATCAGGGAGTGGATTATGCAGCTCCCTTAGGTACACCCATAAAAAGTGTGGGAGATGGGGTGATAGTGCAGATAGGTTGGGATAAAGCTGC
The DNA here is from genome assembly GCA_001507915.1 of Desulfonauticus sp. 38_4375. Lineage (GTDB taxonomy): Bacteria > Desulfobacterota > Desulfovibrionia > Desulfovibrionales > Desulfonatronovibrionaceae > Desulfonauticus. The sequence goes on from LGER01000023.1 coordinate 18,986, forward strand.
TGGTAAGTTTATTAAAATCAGGCATAAAAATGGTTATGAGACCATTTATAACCATATGAGTAGATTTGCCAGGGCCATGAAAACAGGTAAAAAAGTAAAACAGGGGCAAGTTATTGGTTATGTGGGTAAGACAGGCTATGCTACAGGGCCGCATTTGGATTTTAGAGTGAAAAAAAATGGTCTGTATATAAACCCCTTGACATTAAAGTCCACTCCTACCACTCCTATTTCTAAAAAGGAAATGGATTCTTATTTAAAACATATTGCTTCTTTGCAACCCCGCCTGGATTCCTTACTTACGCAGAAGTAAAAAAAAGTTGACTTTGATTACTTATTTGTGTTTATCCTTATCTCCAAAAGGAAGTTGTAGGAGGTAGGGATATGGGCAAAAAGTTTACCTTTTTGATTGTATTTTGGCTGGGTCTATTTAGCGGGCTTGCTTTAAGTGCTGAGGAAAAGAAGGTGCAGGCAGGTCCCAAAGAACCTGTACACTGGATTACCGCAGATCACAGCAAGCACAAAATTTTAAACCAAGATTTTAAAACCCCGGAAGAGGTTATTGCTGCCTGTCTTTCCTGTCATAATGAAGCGGCCAAACAGATGCAAAAGACTATCCACTGGACCTGGCTTTGTCCTTATGACCCGGAGAAAAAAATGGGTAAGGGGGGGGCTGACTTTTAACAATTACTGCATTTCCATTTGGAGTAATGAGCCCAGATGCACTTCCTGTCATGCTGGTTTTGGCTGGAAAGATAGGCATTTTGATTTTTCCAGGCAGGATAAAGTGGATTGCCTGGTCTGCCATGACCAGACTGGCACCTATAAAAAGTTCCCTACCTTAGCTGGTTATCCTGTATCTGAACCCAAAAAATTTGGTCAAAAGACCTTTTATCCACCTGATTATAAAACCATTGCCCAGAGTGTGGGCAGGCCTACGCGTTATAATTGTGGTACCTGTCACTTTTTTGGAGGTGGAGGTGATGGCGTAAAGCACGGAGACCTGGATTCTTCCATGTTTAACCCTTCCAGGGACCTGGATGTCCACATGAGTCCCAAGGGTGCTAACTTTACCTGTGTACGCTGTCATAGCACAGAGGCCCATAAAATTGCAGGCAGGTGTTATAAACAACCTGCTTTTAGAGAGAGAAAAAGCTTGCTGGAAGACGACCAGATTAAGCGAATTGCCTGTGAATCCTGCCATTCAGCCACTCCTCACAAAAACATGGCCAAACTAAACGATCACACGGATAAAGTTGCCTGTCAGAGTTGTCATATTCCCACTTTTGCCAGAAAATTGCCCACAAAGATGTATTGGGATTGGTCCAAGGCTGGACAACTCAAAGATAACAAACCTTACACAGTAAAAGATGAATTTGGAAAAGATAAGTATAATTCTCTAAAAGGAGAATTTGTCTGGAAGAAAAATGTGGTGCCTGAATACCTGTGGTTTAATGGCTCCATGGATTATATCTTGCTTACAGATAAGGTAGATCCTCAAAAACAACCTATTAAGATTAACCGGGTTATAGGCAGTAAGGATGATCCCAAGTCCAGAATTTATCCCTTTAAAGTTCATAGAGGAAAGCAGCCCTTTGATCCTATAAACAATACCTTTGTTGTACCTCATCTTTTTGGCTCCAAAGAATCCAAGGCCTATTGGAAAAATTTTGACTGGGGTGCAGCCATTGAAGCTGGAATGAAGTACGCTGAACTTCCCTATAGTGGAAAATACTCTTTTGTGGAGACAGAGTATTACTTTCCTACTACTCACATGGTTGCTCCTAAGGAAAAGGCTTTAAATTGTAATGAATGTCACTCCAAGAATGGCAGATTAAAGAAACTGACTGGTTTTTACATGCCAGGAAGGGATTCTCTACAGGTTTTAGATGTACTTGGTTGGAGTGGAGTGGTAGCTGCTTTGTTGGGAGTGTTGATTCATGGCTTACTTAGAATTTTTTATAAAAAGGACTAGGAGGAAGAGATGAAAATATATCTCTATACCCGTTTTGAACGTTTTTGGCACTGGGTTCAGGCCCTTTTGATTATAATTTTATTAATGACAGGCCTGGAAATACATGGAAGTTATGTCTGGCTTGGGTTTAAAAAGGCTTTTCAGGTACATAACTTTTGTGCCTGGTCTTTGTTAATCTTATATGCTTTTATTGTTTTTTGGCTTATTACCACAGGAGAGTGGAAGCAATATCTGCCCACTTACAGAAAACTTTTGGAAGTTGTACGCTATTATCTTTTTGATATTTTTAGGGGCAAGCCTCATCCTGTACCCAAAACAGAAAGTAAACACAATCCCTTGCAAAGGATTACCTATTTAATGATAGTCTCTTTTCTGGTTCCTTTTCAAATTATTACTGGATTTTTGTATTATTATTACAACAAATGGACTGAATGGAATATAAAGTTGTCTTTGGATAGTATTGCTTATCTGCATACAGCAGGGGCTTTTGCCTTTTTCATTTTTTTGATTGTACACATTTACATGACCACAACTGGAGAGACTATTTTCACCCACATTAAGGCCATGTTTACAGGGTATGAAGAGGTGGAAAAAGAAGAAGAAGTTGCCACCTGGGAAGTTAGGACAAAATAATAAAACCCTATTCAGTAAATTGTGAAAAGGAAGGTCTTTGGGCCTTCCTTTTTTTATAGGTTTTGTTTCAGATAGTTTGTCTTTTTTCAAAAAATAGCACAACATCTATAAATAAACCCTATACATAGTTTAAAAATCAGGTTATATATTAACAATAAGTAGTGGAGGGTATCTTTTTTTCTTTTGATAACAGATGGTTATGTAAAATATTTATGCAGAAACTTAAGTTTCCTTCTTTTTACTTAAGATTTAAGGATTCTAAATTGGAGGAAGAGTTCCGCCAATATTATCTTGATAAGAATATAAAGTATATTCGCCTGTCCCTCTTGTTGGGTGCTCTGATTTATTCTTTCTTTTTCTTGATTGATCCCATCTTAACTCCAGATATTTATCCCCTGGCCTGGTTAATCAGGGGAGTGCTTTTACTTTTTCTTTTTTTTCCAATTTTTATTTTAAGTTTTTCTGATTATTTTAAAAACTGGCTTCCTTATCTAGTTTCTTTTATTGTATTTGTGGTAGGATTTAGCATTATTTATATAACAAATATGTCTATAGACCATAAAGCCCATTTACATTTTATTGGACTTATTTTGGTCTTTATTTACTCCTATACTTTTTCTCGGATTTTGGTTGATTATGTAAACATATCTGTTTTAGCTATTTGGGGAGTTTATTTAGCTGGTTTATTTTATAATCCTCATCTTGATATTGAATATATCATTATAGATGTTTCTTTTTTGATATTTTCCCTTATTTGCTCTGTATATGCTGGATTTTTAATAGAAAAGTTAGATAGAAACAATTTTTTGTTATTGAGAGATCTTGATAAACAAAAAAAAGAATTAGAGTTAGCTAATAAGAAATTAGAAAAGTCTTCCTTTGTTGACTACTTAACAGGTCTTTATAATAGAAGGTATATGGAGATGAGGTTTCGAGAAGCTATAGCTACTTATAAAAGGCATAAAATTTCCACATCTATAATGTTTTTTGACCTTGATGATTTTAAAAAAATCAATGATGAATATGGACATGATTTTGGAGATTTGGTTTTAAAAGAAATAGGTAAAGTTATGCGTTCTTACCTGAGAGATAATGATGTTATTTTACGTTATGGAGGAGATGAATTTTGCGTTTTGCTTTTAAATTCAGATTTATTTAAAAGTCTGGAAGTCGGTAAGAGAATGCTTAGGGGGTTGAAGGAGTTGACCAATATTGCAGGCAAAGAAGTAAAACTTAGCTTTAGCGGAGGATGTATAAGTTTGTTCCCTGATATTGACAGTGTGAGTGAAATCATTAAAAGAGCAGACAATTTGCTTTACAAAGCCAAAATGGAAGGGAAAGGCAGGATATTGGGAGATTTTAGTGGTGTTGAGTCTGGAAGACAAGATAGCCAAAAGTAATGAGTTGCTAGAAAATATATTGCGTTCTTATCCTGAGGATAAAATTTTTGTTTCCTGGACAGGAGGCAAGGATTCAACCACAGTATTATATCTATGGAAGAATCTTTTAGAAAAGAAAAATATAAATAAAGTAAAGGCTCTTAGCATAGATACAGGTCTTAAATTCCCGGAGATAGTTGCTTTTAGAGAAGAGATAAGTCTTCTTTGGAATATAGAATTACATATTGCCAAGCCAGACGTGAACTTATTGCACTATGAGATAGCTAAAGATAAGGTGAAGTGTTGTTATGACTTAAAGATTGTACCCTTAAAGCAAAGCATTAAGACTTTAGGTATAGAGGTCTTACTTACAGGTCTTAGAAGAGACGAACATAGATTTAGAAAACAGAGAGACTATAAAGAACAAAGAGAAAATCCTGATTATTTACAGGTAAATCCCATTTTAGATTGGACAGAGCTGGATATCTGGACCTTTTTGTATAAAGAAAATGTCCCTTTTTGTTCCTTATATGAGAAAGGATATCGTTCTTTAGGCTGTATTCCCTGTACCAAGATGGTGACAGGTGGAGAGGAAAGGGCTGGTAGAGATAGGGAAAAGGAAGAAAAGCTAGCCTATCTCACCAGCCTGGGTTATTTTTAAAGTTTTACCTGAAATTCCCCTTCCTTGTAAATGGTTATTTTTTCTCCATTTTTTAAGTGAGCAATTACTTCTTTATCCTCTGTATTTACCAGGTCCCAGTGCAAGGCTGATTCATTAAAACCCAGTTCTTTCTTTTTTTCAGGCGTTAGTTCCTGGGGATTGCCAGCATAGGTATCTGCATAGGAAGCTCCTACTGCTATATGACAGTTGCCAAACTTTCCTCCAAAATTTTCGTCAAAAAGGGTATTGGCCATAAACTTGCCTATTGGTGAAAATCTTCTATCAGTTAGAGAAAACTCTCCCAAATAACTAGCTCCTGCATCCATTTCTAGTTGTTTGCGAACAAATTCTTCTCCCTTTTTCGCTTTTACTTCTACTACCTTTCCCTGTTTAAAAGTAAGCTTTACACCTTCTACTAAATTGCCACTTCTATAAGAAGGTTGGTCTGCAAAGTAAGTGCCTTCAGTAAAGCGAAAATCAGGAGAAAGAAAAATTTCAAAACTGGGGATGTTGTGGCCGGAGACCCCAATCCAGCGTCTGTTTTCACCTATAAACACTTTGAGTTGCGTATGTTTTGAGCGTACTTCCACATATTCTATGGCCAGAGAATTTAGCCAGCTTTTAATTGTTTCACTTTGTCTAAAAATGGTTTCCCATTTTTGACTGGGATTTTCTGTCTCCAGAAATACTGCTTTTTTAATCTCTTGAGTATACTCAGCAAGGGATAGGCCAGCCTTATTAGCCAGTTCATCTGTAGGATAAAGGCATAAGGTCCAACCAAATAACCCTTGATTTTCTCTCTTTTCCAAAATGTCTCTTAAGTATTTTTTGGCCAGAGCAAATTTGCCAATGGACTCTGGGTTTACACTTTGTAGGTGAGTGAGGGATTCGGGTGCCAAAAGGGAAATCAGACCATTTAAGTTGGAATAGAGCTCTTCTTCTCCTGGCACTTTAAAGGTAAGCTGAAAGTCCCGGGCCTGACCAAAAAAGGTCTTTTCCAGTTCTGGTGGATAGTTTATGCGAACTAGGGGATTTAAATCCTTTTGCAAAAGCTCCTGCAAAAGGATATTGGCTAAAGGTAAAGCAGCTTTATCGGTTCTTATCAAGACTATATCTTGGGGGGAAAACTTAGTGCTTCTAGCCTTTTCCATTCCCCAGATAAGAACCTGAGCGTATTTTTGTAGTTCCTCTTGGGTAAACATATGAATTTTCTCCTTTGAAAAAGTAGGGTTTAATCTTATAGTTATCCTGAATAAAGTGCAAGAAAGGATATTGCCTTAAAGTTAACTTAAATTTTGTCAACAGATTTTAGAGAGAAAAAGGAGGATAAAACACATGCTTAGTTGGGAAACAATAGTGGCTTTATTTAGTCTCACCTTAATGGAAGTAGCTTTGGGTATTGATAACCTTGTTTTTATCTCTGTAGTTTCAGAAAAATTGCCAGCAAAATCTCAGCCCAGAGCAAGAAGATTGGGATTACTGGCTGCAATGATTTCCAGAATTCTTTTGCTTTTTGTCCTGGCTTATTTTTTGCATCTTGCTTCTCCTTTGTTTTTTATTGGTAAATTTCCTGTTTCCATTAGAAATATAGTTTTCTGTATAGGTGGAGTGTTTTTATTGTATAAAGGGACAAAAGAAATACATCTTCGTCTAGAAGGAGTACAAGAATTTAAAAAGAATAAACAAAGACATTCTTTGCTAATTATTCTATTAGAAATAGTTTTTATGGATGTGGTATTTTCTTTAGATTCAATTATTGTTGCTTTAGCTATGGCAAAGGAAATCTGGGTTATGGTTTTAGCTATTATTTTATCTGTAGCTATAATGATGTTTTTTGCGGAAAAGTTAAATTCCTTTTTACAATTACACCCCACATTTAAAATTTTGGCCCTTTCTTTTTTACTTTTAATTGGTGTTTCCTTAATAGCAGAAGCCTTAGGAAAACATATTGAAAGGGGCTATATCTATTTTGCCATGATTTTTTCTCTTTTTGTAGAAATTTTAAACTTAAAAATAAAAAAGAGAAAAATGTTAAAATCTAGCTGAGGTTGATATTTTTACTCATGCTTTTAAGCACCTTAGCTAGCTTGTCAGAAAGGGTTACCCCGATATACTCAAAGCGTAAGCTTTCCTTTGGCAGTCCCAGAGTACTTAAGGTCCCTTTGAGCAGTTTTACCCTTCTATCTTCCAGGTAATTGCCCCAGAGATGGTGGCAATTTTTAGGAGGGCAGCCTGCAATAAGGACTCCATCTGCATAGCCAGAGGTGAGTATTTCCAGGGCCAGGTCTGGATTGAGGGAAGCAGAGCAGCGTACCCGAATGGTTCTGGTGTTTAAAGGTAGCTCTAATTTTTTAGGACCCACTAAATCTCCAGCTGCATAGGAACACCAGTAGCATAAAAAGGCCAGAATTTTGGGCTCAGAGGGTAAGGCGTGTTCAAAGGCTTTTTTGGCCATTTCCAGGATTTGTAAGTCTGTAAGGTTTTTGAGGTTAATGGCCCTGGAGGGGCAAGAACTAACACAAAGTCCACAACCTTTACAAAAACCAGGGTCAATAAAAAAAGGAGTATCTTTGGAGCTTAAAATGGCTCCATGAGGGCAGATGGGCACACATAGGCCGCAGTGGGAGCATTTATCTAAGTCAATTTGAGAGACATATTTTTGTTTTTTTCCTTGCAGGGCAAAGCTGGCTTTTAGGGCTGCATTGGCACCTGATTCTATGCTTTCCTGCACGTCTTTTATTCCCCTGGCTGAACCAGCTAAAAAGACTCTCTCCACTAAACTTTCTCCAGGTCTAATAATCTTGGGTTGAAATTCTTCTGGGAAATTTTTCTCGTCAGTAAGTAATTTTAGGTCCTTTAAAAAAGAGATTTCTGGAGGCAAAAGGGGCTCAGCCATTACCACCAGATCTGCCTCTATTTCTTCTCCTTCTTCAGTAGTAAGGGTTAACCACTCCTCTCCTTCAATTGTTTTAATTCTGGTTTTGATAAACTCCACGCCTTTTTCTTGGGCCTGCTTGTAGAAAAATTCTCCACTTCTTCCTATGGGTTTAAAGTCTTGATAGATTACTCTGGTTTCTGTGCCCATAAAAAAGGAAGCCATGCGAAAGGCGTGTTTGGCCGCAATAGTACAGCAAAGTCTGGAACAATGGCCGGTATGTTCCTTTTGGCAAAGCACAAAGACCACACTAAGGGGTGGACGGCCAAAAAAACGATTGGCAGCCAGGCGTTCAAACTGAGTAAAAGTAATAATTTTGGGATGATTTGGCTCAAAGGAGATGTCTGGAGGCAATTTGGCTTCAAAACCAGTGGCCAGAATAAGGGCTCCAAAGGTATCTGTGCTTAATTGGTTTTCTGCCTTTAAGTCTATGGCCTTAGTGGGACAGATTTGCGCACATTCTCCACAAAAGGTGCAGTTTTCTGGATCTAAAGAGTAAGTATCTGGTAAGAGAAGGAAGTTTTCCTTAGCAATAGCCTTTTTTTGGGTTAATCCAAAATCAAAAGGATTGGGCGTGGTTACGGGACAGACTTCCTGGCATTTACCACAAGAAATACACAAGCTGGGATTTACAAAATTGTTTTTTTGCAGAAAAGTTACTTTAAAATTACCTTGTTTTTTTTCTATGCTGGCTATTTCTGTAGAAAGTAAGGGCGTAACCTTTTCCTCAAAAAGTACATCCCTGGCCAGGACAGGAAGCACACATTCACTGGTACAAAAACCATAACTGCCTTCAGATTGCCAGAGAAAGGGCACTTTACTGGCTACTCCGCCTAGATACTTTTCCCTTTCCACCAGGGTGGTTTTAATGCCCATTTTGGCCAGGTTTAAACTGGCGCTAAGCCCTGCTACACCACCGCCTACTACCAGGACCTTTTCTGCAAACTTAGGCAGGTCTAAGGCCTTTTCATTGAAGAGAAGTTTAGTGTAGGCAATATTAAACATATCCAAAGCCTTGGAGGTAAGCTCTTCTCTGGATGCTTTGGGGTGATGCCAGACGCATTGTTCCCTTAGGTTTACGCTTTCAAAATGTCCCCTATTTATTTCTAAGTAATCTAAAAGTTGATAAATCCTATCTTCTGTAAAGGTAAGGGAAGACCTTTCTGAGCAGGCGCCTATAAGAAGGTGGGTAAATTTTCCTTTTAGATGCTCTAATTCTTGTTTGTTTTTTTTGCATAAAAGGGAGAATCTAAAAACTTTCTCTACATGCTCATAAGTTGTTAAAGTACTTTCTAACAGGTCAAAATCTATTTTTTCGGCTAAATTGTTTCCACAATCACAGAGAAAAATAGCTATTTTTTTCATGGCATACTCCTTAGGTAGAATGAAGGTTATTAGTATTAACTTTTATGGCTGCCTGTCAACTTAATCTCTTCCAGGTTCCAGAAAGTAGCTGGAAGATTTTCAAACCTTTCCGGGTGACAGGTAAGAAAAATAAATTGAATACGAGTACTTAGCTTTTCTACCAGTTGAAAAAAATTGGCTAATTTTTGTTTATCTGTGTAGGGCAGGGCATCGTCCAGCACCAGAAGTTGGGGTTCTTGTTGGGAGAGAAAGTCAGCCAGAGCTAATCTCAGGGCAAGGAAAATTTGCTCTTTTTCTCCTCCAGAGAGAAAATTTAAGCCCAGGTTAAAAGTAGAATTTATAACTCCCTGAGGAGTAAGCTGGGAATCAAGTTCAATTGTTCCTGGCCTGCCGTTTATCTGGTGAAAATAAGCAGAGGCCTTTTTTTGCAGGTCGGGAATGAGTTCCTGGGCTTGTTTTTCCCTGAGTTGATTTATGCCCCTGAATAAAAGGGC
>LGER01000097.1 GCA_001507915.1 Desulfonauticus sp. 38_4375
TCTTACTACAGTAGTAAGGGGAGCTGGTAGGACCTTGATTGAAGAAAAGGTCTTTAGTCAGGTTTTTATCAACTAAAGGGAAAGGTAAGCCAGCTTTTTTTTAAAAAACTTACCACTAAAGGAGTTAAACAACTTAAGTTAGCTGGAGACTTTAAATCCAGAGGAGAAAAACTCCAGAGATGCTTCCAGGAAGAAAGTTCTTTTTTATCCATATTTAAAAAACTTTGATAGACATAAATAAATTCCAGATTGGTATCTAAAGAAGCAGGAAAAGTAGTAAGATAATCAATTCGATTAGGTAATCTTAACCCAGAAGCAAGAATACAGTCTTTTATCTGGCCTAAGCGGCTTCTTTGAGGATATAAATGATTGTAAAAAAAATCAAAATGTCCTGCAAAAGGTTTATCTTTAGTCCTTTTTATTAAGATAATCTCTTTTTCCCTGGTAAATAATAAAAGTACAAAGGAGCGATGAAATAGTCTTTGTAAGTGGACTTCCTTTTCTGGAAGTAAAGCCAGAACTTCATTGTTTTCATCTACTACTTCTAAAAAACTATCTTGAGAAGAGGAAAATTTATTCATGAAATATGAATTTAGAAAACTTTCTCCTGAAAATCTAGAAGAAATTTTATTCCTAGAGCGAACATGCTTTCCCCACCCCTGGAATAAAAAACAACTGCAATTGGCCTTGCAAAATCCTTCTATTTTTATGTTTGGGGTGTTTAAAAATAGTTTAGTAGCTTATGTTTCTTGTTTCTTACTGTTAGAAGAAGCTGAAATTTTAAACCTGGCTGTGCTTCCCTCTTTTAGAAAGCAAGGGTTGGGCAGTTTTTTACTAGAAAACTTACTCCTGTTTTGTAAAGAACAAAAAGTAGAGAAAGTTTTTTTAGAAGTGAGAGAAAGTAATATCATTGCTCAAAAGCTATATTTTAAGTTTGGATTTAAACAGGTTGGTCTTAGAAAAAATTATTATCCTGACAATAAAGAACATGCTTTGCTTATGTCTTTGAATCTAAAAAAGTAACTTAAATATTTTTTGGTTACCCTCATCTATATATTTAAACCCCATTTTTTTAGCTAAGGTATAATATTTTTCCCATTCCTGGTAGGTAATGGTTTGATTTAATTCCTCGTAACTTGATGCCAAATAACAAGGCCTATACTGGTCCATGATATTTAGATACACATCATACATTTTATTTTCAGCCATAAATTGAAGCCACTTTTCCACTTCACCCAGGTTATTAGGCATAAGTAAATGCCTGAGCATAAGGCCTTGATAGGCTATGTTGTCTTTAAATTTTATGCCTCCTACCTGAGCATACATTTCCAGGAGATTTTCTTTAGCTCTTTGAGGGTAGTCCCTGGCTTGGCAGTATTTATGGGCAGAGGAAGAGGAAAAAAATTTTATATCAGCCAGATAAATGTCCACAATTCCCTTTAGCTTTTTTAAGCTGTCCAGACTATCATAACTACTGGTATTATACACTATGGGAATTTGTAATCCCTTATTTAAAGCTATTTCCAGGGAACTTACAATAGGGTATAGTACATGAGAAGGAGTAACCAGGTTGATATTTTCTGCACCCTGTTTTTGTAACTCTAGCATAATATGGGCAATCTGGTTGGGATAGAGTTCAGGAAAGGGCTTTTCACTATGGCTAAGAGTGTAATTCTGGCAAAAGACACAGCCCAGATTGCACTGGGCAAAAAAAATGGTGCCTGAACCTCCTTTACCTACCAAAGGAGATTCTTCTCCAAAGTGAAGGTCATAGCCTGCTACTTGAGCCAGTAAGCCAGTTTTACACTTTCCTAGCTGGCTTTTTCCCCGGTTTACCTTACAGTTTCTAGGACAAAGAGTACAAGACCTTAGTTGTTCTTTGAACCAGGGAAGGACTTCTTGAACTTTAATTAGTTTGGCTTTTTGCATAAGGAAAAGCGCTCACTTACTTGCCAAGTTGTAAACTTTTTTTTAGTGGGATAGGGAGTTTTTGGCAATAATCTTTTTAAGAGGAGTTTAATGGAAAAGATTACCCTTTTAGATATAGTAGGAGCTAAAGCAAAAAAGAAAATAAGCATGGTTACGGCCTATGATTATCCTTCAGCTGCTTTAGTGGACAAAGCTGGTATAGATTTAATTTTAGTGGGCGATTCCCTGGCCATGGTGGTTTTGGGATATAAGGACACTTTGGCTGTGAGCATGGAAGAGATGCTCCATCATACCAGAGCTGTAAGTAGGGGAGTAAAACGGGCTTTTATTATTGGCGATATGCCCTTTTTATCCTATCAAACAGGGGTCAGGGAGGCTGTTTTTAATGCTGGCAGGTTTTTAAAAGAAGGTGGAGCCCAGGCAGTAAAACTAGAGGGAGGGATGGAAATTTTACCCCAAGTTAAAGCCATAGTAGAGGCAGGTATTCCTGTTCAGGGGCATATTGGGCTTACTCCTCAAAAGTATAATCTTTTGGGTGGTTTTAAAGTGCAGGGGAAAACTTCTGAGGCTGCTTTTAAGTTGTTAGAAACAGCTTTAGCCCTAGAAGAAGCTGGTTGTTTTAGTTTGGTTTTAGAAGCTATACCAGAAGAAGTAGCCAGGATGATTAGTGAGCAAGTTTCTATCCCCACCATTGGCATTGGTGCAGGCAGATATTGTGATGGCCAGGTTTTGGTTTTCCACGACTTGCTTGGGTTGTATTCTCAGTTTACACCTAAGTTTGTGAAAAGGTATATTAATTTGAGTGAATCTATAGAAAAGGCTTTAAAAAATTTTAAAGAAGAAGTAGAGCAGGGAGTGTTCCCTGCAGAAGAGCATGTTTATCATTTAGAACCAGAGGAAAGAGCAAAATTAAAAATAGAGTAAAGGAGTAGTTATGCTTTACTTAAAGGATGTTGAGGTTGCAGGTAAAAGAGTATTGGTAAGAGTTGATTATAATGTTCCTTTAGATGGAGATAGAGTTGTAGATGATACCAGAATAAGAGCTAGCTTGCCCACCCTTAAGTATTTGCGGGAAAAGGGAGCAAAAATTATTTTGTGCTCTCACTTGGGTAAACCTAAAGGAACAGTAAAACCTGAATTTTCTTTAAAACCAGTAGCAAAAAGACTTAGTGAGCTTATAGAACAAGAGGTACAATTTGTAGAGGACTGCATTGGAGATAAGGTCCTTGCCAGAGCCAATGAATTAAAGAAAGGGGAAATTTTACTTCTGGAAAACCTGCGTTTTTATGCAGGAGAGCAGGATAATGATGCTGATTTTGCTAGCAAACTGGCCCAAGTGGCTGAGGTATATGTAAATGATGCCTTTGGAGTAGCTCATCGTAAACATGCTTCTGTAGCTGCTATTTGTCAGTATGTGGCAGTGTGCTGTGCAGGTTTTTTGCTGGAAAAGGAACTTCAATATCTGGGAGAAAATTTAAAGCAGCCTGAACGCCCCTTTGTGGCAGTTTTGGGAGGAGCCAAGGTATCCACCAAGCTGGGGATTCTTAAGGCATTTATCAAGAAAGTTGATAAAATCATAGTGGGTGGAGCTATGGCCAATACTTTTTGGGCTGCGCAG